>JAGBQM010000039.1 GCA_017632855.1 Aeriscardovia sp. | reverse complement strand
TGCTACGTTGCACAAAGCGTTTCCCCTCAGGCCCAAAACATTCTTTCCCACTACCCATGCATAAGGGAAGACGAATTAGATAATCCCGACTTTGATTGGGGCCCGATGTTTGGAGAAAAGAAAAGGGCGTCAAAGGAGTTAAGAGATTACCAGAAGGAAGCAATTGAAGCCTGCGTAGAAGGATTTAAAGCGGAAGAATATGAAGGAAAAAGGCAGATAGGAAAGCTTATTATGGCCTGCGGGACGGGCAAGACCTTCACTTCTCTCTCTCTCTCTAGACGTCTTTCTCAAGGCAAGCCCTATAAGGTTCTTTTCCTCGCCCCTTCAATCGCTTTAGTCTCCCAAACTTTTCAGGCCTGGAGCCTTGAAGAAGAAATTTCCCCTCTCATCGTCTGCTCGGATCAAACGGCAGGAACCGGTAAGGGCTTGGATGATGAGATAGATGAAACCATATCTGATATTGCTTCCCCGGATGTAACTACCAATTCAGATGAAATGGTTCAAAAGTGGAGGAAGATTGAAGGGAAAAATAATCCTCTTCGCGTAGTATTTTCCACCTATCAAAGCATTGAAGCGGTAAAAGAGTTTCAAGAAAAGACCGGGGTAAAGTTCGACCTTACAATCTGCGATGAGGCCCACAGGACGGCATCTCACGAAGGTTCTTTATTCTCTTTGGCGGCAGAGCCCAACTACATTGATACCGTAAAAAAGCTCTTCATGACTGCCACCCCCAAGATTTACTCCGATGCAGTTCAAGATAAGGCAAAAGATGAATATGCCACAGTGCTTTACTCCATGGACGACGAAGACAAGTACGGTCCCGAGTTTTACAGGTTCGGGTTCGGGGAGGCTGTAGACAAAGAAGTCCTCTGTGACTACAGGGTTTTAATCCTTGCGATGAGGAAGGGGGCTGAAGAACTTGAAGACATCCAAAACCTTGTAAAAGGAACTGAGGCCGCCAAGACGCAAATAGAAAAACTTCAAAAAGAACTGAACCGCACGAGAAGCGAGCGCACCAGGCTGCAGGCTAAAAAAGACATGCTCAAATTTGAAAAACATCTCTCTACCCTTGCAGGCAAAATTCAGGGAGCATACATCGACCTTTCCGATCTCAAAGCTTCAAATCAGGGAGAAGTCTATGAAGACTTTGAGGGAAGGGTGTCTTTTAGGGAAGCGGGGGATGAAAACTCTTCTGAGGATCTTAAAGATAAGCGCTTTGCCCACTCTGCAATAGGCTTTGCAAATTCGATAAGAAACTCCAAAATCATCACTCAGGCCCTTTCGTCCGATGCTTTCCCCGGAAAATACCCCAAGATTAAGTGCCGCCACATAGACGGGGAAATGAAAAGCGATGCGAGGCTCTCGGATCTTCTCTGGCTAAAGCAGGGTCAAAAGAATAACGAAATCAGACTTATAACAAACGCCCAGTGCCTTTCTGAAGGAGTGGACGTTCCCTCCCTTGATGCTGTTGTCTTCTTTGAAAAGAGACAGAGCCAGATAGGAATTATCCAAGCTATAGGAAGGGTGATGAGAAAGGCCGATAAGAAAAAGTACGGCTACATAATCATTCCCATAATGCTTTCGGAGGGCGAGACCCCCGAAGACATGCTTGAAGACAGCGATGAGTACGGAGCCATTTGGCAGATACTTCAAAGCATGAGGAGCGTGGACGAGAGGCTGGATGCCCAGATTAACACCCTCGCTCTTTCAAAGAAGGCCGAGAAAGGTAACAAGTCAAAGAAAAAGAAGAAGGGCGAAGAAGTAGACGAACTCCAAGAAAAGCCCCAGCAGCGTTCCCTATTTTCTGAAGACATGCAAAAGAAAGTTGTCTCCTATATTCTTTCCAAGTGCGGAAGCTCGATGTACTGGGAAGACTGGGTGGCAAATATCTCAGGCTCCGTCAAGAACATGATTAACGAGATTGACGAACTCGCGGATACCCCGGAGATCAGGCCCAAGTTCGAGGAGTTTAAGGAGAACCTCTCAAAGACCCTTCACAAAGAGCAAAGCAAAGAGGACGCAGTAAATCTCATAGCTCAGTTCATTGTGACAAGGCCCGTGTTTTCAATACTCTTCCCCGCCTCAGATTTCGATTCCAACCCGATTTCTAGGGCCCTTGAAAGCATTGCAGGTGACTTTAAAGACGCATACTCCGCATACGACAGAGAGCTCGGCGAACTGAAGTTTTCCATGGAGCAGGCGGCAAAGGCCGTGGCAAAAGACCCTGCTGCAAGAAAGAGACTAGTTAAGAACTTCTATGAAAAGTTCTACCAGAAAGTCTTCCCCAAAGAGGCTGACGCAAACGGCATAGTCTATACCCCAGAACCCGTAGTCGACTTCATGATTAAAGAGACCGACAGGCTACTTGAAAAGAACTTTGGAAAGCGCCTGCAGGACGAGGGGATTCAAATACTGGATCCCTTCTCAGGAACGGGGACTTTTGTGACGAGGCTCTTGGACAAAGACCTTGGGGTGATAGACGATGAGCACATCGAAGAGAAATATAAAAAGGAAATATGGGCAAATGAAATAATGCCTACTGCCTACTACATCTCGACTTTAAACATCGAAGATGCAATGAGGCAGAGGACAGATAAAGCCGTAAGCTTCCCCGGAGCAGTTCTTACTGACACTTTCCGCATA
>JAGBQM010000038.1 GCA_017632855.1 Aeriscardovia sp. | reverse complement strand
GGAGGCCCTCCGCGCCGCAGAGGCCACAGTCTACATCCAGCAGAGGGGATCGGTCAGATCGATAAATGCGGCCGCCGCCGCTGCCATAGCCATGTACGCCTACAGCACCTGCATGGAAAAAGGAGAGTAGCTTCCCTTCGGCATAAGCTGGGAGCGGGCGTTCTCGGCCTTTTTTATTTTGACAAATGTACTGATTTTTAAGTAATTTTCAGTGTATTTGTCAAAAAAGATAAGAAAAGGAGGGGTGACATCCCACTCTTTTACAGGGAAAAACGTAAAAAACGGGTCCAAAGCCGCCATACTGGGATATATGGACAGGCATAACGGCTACATCACTTCAAAAGAGATGGCCAGGTTCGGCTTGCACAGGTAATGGCTTATGATCATGGAAAAGGAAGGGGAAGTGGAAATGGGTATATGTAAGCCCCAGAGAATGGCCCGACCCTTACTACCCGCTTAATCTTGAGCTTATCAAAGTCGTCTTTTCCCATATGACGGCCCTCTATTTCCATAACCTTTCAATCAAGGCTTCCGATGATGAATGGGGTGTGACCGTCCCCAGAAATTGCCACAGCTTCAGGCTGAAAAAGCCTTACGCGGTCTTCTATGCTTCGCCCGAGATCTACAGCCTGGGCCTGACGAAGGTCAGGACTAATTTCGGAAACTACATAAACGCCTATGACACAGAGCGCACAATATGCGACATCATATGCTCTAGGGAAAGGGAGGATTACGAATACGTGAAATATGGGGTGAGGGAGTAGTTGAGGAGCGGAAAAGAGAACATGCAAAAGCTTATAAAATATGCCGATAAACTCGGCGTGCAAAATAAAGTCGTCCGTTACATAGAACTGCAATATTAGGTTCAAAGCGCGGTATGCAGGTGCTTTGGATCGTTTAAAGGAATAAGGTTGCGAAATTAATCGAAAAAACAATCCGTTTGATGTGAAAATTAAGTTTTATTCCGTTTTTACATGCGTAAAGAATTTATTGAGAGAAATTGAGTTGGTGTAAAAGCAAAATTGAATAATTCACTGTTTTTAATAACCGTTCTACGCAGCACGTATCTCCCCCTGCACTCTGAAGAGCGCGAGGAAAAATGAAAAACCGCTTTACAAACCGCTTACCGTTTCCGGTATCTGTTAGTTAGCAGAAGTGTACATTAGCATTGATATATGTCAGATTTTTCATATGAACAGGTGCAGCACCTGGCAAAGCTCGCCTGCATCGCGTTAAGCGATGAAGAAATAGAGGCTATGAAAGAGGATCTGCAGGGTATTGTAAAAAGCGTGGCTTTAATAAGCGATATCGACATCGCGGAAGTGGAGCCTACTACAAACCCCATTTCCCTTCCTTCCCACATAAGGGATGACGTAGCGGGAGAAACTCTGCAAAGAGACGTTTTGTTGGAGCAGGCTCCCGAATGCGAAGACGGAATGTTTGTCACCCCTAGGATTTTGGGAGATGAATGATGAGAGGAACCGATAAAGAAGAAATCGTAACCCTTACGGCTTTCCAAATGGCTAAAGCCATGAAGAAGGGGGAACTGTCGAGCAGGGAAATAGTAGAAGCAGAACTCGAAGTAGCAAAGGCCGTGGACCCTAAGACCCAGTCCTACCTCGCCACCTGCTTTAATTCGGCTTTTATGGTGGCCGACGCCGTAGACGAGGCCAGGGCCCTTGGCCAGGAGCTTCCGGATCTTGCGGGAGTGCCTATAGCGATAAAAGACATGATTGTCACCAAAGGAGTGGAGACCACCGCGGCTTCCAAGATTTTGAAGGGCTGGGTTCCCCCCTACGACGCCACAAGCGTTGAAAAGGTGAAAGAGAACGGAATGCCCATTTTGGCAAAGACCAATTTGGACGAATTTGCCCAGGGCTCCAGCACCGAAAATTCCGCCTTCCACCCCACCTTCAACCCGTGGGACTTGGAAAGGGTGCCCGGGGGAAGCGGAGGCGGCTCTGCGGCCGCGGTAGCCTCTTTCGCTTCCCCCCTCGCCCTCGGCACGGATACGGGAGGTTCCATTAGGCAGCCCGCTTCCTTTACAGGATCTGTGGGAGTAAAGCCTACCTACGGGAGGGTATCGCGCTACGGCGCCATTTCCATGGCTTCTTCCCTCGACCAGATCGGGCCCTGCGCAAGGACCGTGGAAGATGCGGCCATGCTCTTTGACGCTATAGCGGGCTATGATCCCAAAGATTCCACTTCCATTCCGGGGTGCGAGCCTGCAGCATTAAAGGCGGCCATGGAAGGAAAGAAAGGGGATCTGTCGGGCATCCGCGTCGGAATAGTGTCTGAAGCAAGCGGAGAAGGCTTTTCCAAGGACGTTATGGACGGATTTTTGAGGGGAGCGAACCTCCTCTCCGCCATGGGGGCGAAGGTAGAAGAAAAGAGCTTCCCCAACTTCCGCCACGGCATCCAGATTTACTACATTCTCATGCCCGCAGAGGTCTCCAGCAATATGGCCAGGTACGACGGCATGCGCTACGGGCTGCGCGTGATGCCCCCGGACGCCACCGCCGCCTCTATGATGGCAGCCACCCGCGAACAGGGATTTGGCGCGGAAGTGAAAAGAAGGATAATGCTTGGCACTTACGTCCTCAGTTCCAGCCAATACGAAAAAATGTACGCTGCCGCTCAAAAGGTCAGGACCGTGCTCATAGATGACTTCAAGAGAGCTTTTGAGTCTTTCGACGTTTTAATCTGCCCCACGAGCCCCACCACCGCTTTTAAGGTAGGAGAGGTGGAAGACCCCGTGACAATGTATAAAAACGACATATCCACCATCCCCGTAAACCTTGCGGGGATTCCTGCCATCAGCCTTCCTGTGGGCCTAGACACTCTGGGGCTTCCGATAGGTTTCCAGATCATGGCCGACAGGAAGAAGGACGAGCTTGCGTTCAAAGTGGCTTCCGCTCTGGAAGAAGCCGTATCCAACGAAAATGACGGGCCCATTTGGAACAAGGTTCCCCGCCTTTGGAAAAGTGGTGAATGATGACTGAAAAGCTTATGAGTTTTGAAGAGGCAGTATCGCAGTTCGATCCCGTGATAGGCCTGGAAATCCACGTGGAGCTAAATACCAAAACCAAGCTCTTCGACTGGGCCCACTACGAGTTCGGATCCGAACCCAACACCGAGCTCACCCCCGTTTCCTTCGGGCTTCCGGGAGCGTTGCCCGTGGTAAACAGGGAAGCGGTGAGGAAGGCCGTAAAATTGGGGCTGGCTTTAACCTGCCACGTAAATGAGTGGAGCCAGTTTGCCAGGAAGAATTACTTCTACCCCGACATGCCCAGAAATTACCAAATTTCCCAGTTTGACAAGCCCACCAACGGAAACGGATGGCTGGACGTGGAGCTGGAAGACGGGACGGTTTTCAGGGTCCCCATAGAAAGGGCGCACATAGAAGACGATGCCGGAAAGATTAACCACATCGGAGGAGCCAACGGAAGGCTGGAAGGCGCAGACCATTCGCTCGTTGACTACAACAGAGCTGGCGTCCCTCTGGTAGAAATCGTGACTAAGCCCGTTATGGGCGCAGGGGCGCTGGCTCCGCAAGTGGCGGGAGCATACGCCAGGGCCGTCAGGGACATCGCCGTAGCCTGCGGGGTGTCTGAAGGGAAGATGGAGCACGGAAACCTCAGGGCGGATGTGAACGTATCTTTGAGAAAGAGCCCCGAAGATCCCTTCGGCACAAGGTCCGAAACGAAAAACGTCAACTCCTTCAGAGCCATGGAAAAGACTGTGGCCTATGAAATCAGACGCCAGGCCTACATCCTTTCCCATGGAGGGGAAGTGCTCCAGGAAACGCGCCACTGGGACGAAAACGGCCAGTGCACGGCGGGAGCCAGGCTTAAAAGCGACGCCAACGACTACCGCTACTTCCCCGATCCCGATCTTTTGATGCTCCATGTCACTGATAGCGAAGTGGAAGAGATCCGCGCTACCCTCCCCGAGCTTCCCTTCGCCAAGAGGCGCAGGCTGAAGGACGAGTGGAACCTTTCCGACACTGAAATGCGCGACCTTTTGAACGCCGAAGCGGTGGATTTGGTGGAAGAGAGCGTGAAGAAGGGATCTTCGCCTCAGGGAGCTCGCAAGTGGTGGCTGGGAGAAATCCTGCGCCTGGCAAACGAAATGCAAATGCCTCTGGGCGCTTTGGCGATAGAGCCTGAGGACGTGGCGAAAATAGAAGAGCTGCTCTCTTCGGGAAAGCTTACCGACAAAATGGCCAAGCAGGTTGTGGAAGCGGTGGTAAACGGCGAAGGAAGGCCGGAAGAAATTGTGGAAAAGAAGGGGCTTAAAATCGTCTCCGACTCTTCCCAGCTTTCCGGAGCCGTTAAAAAGGCTCTGAAAGAAAATCCCGATATAGCTGAAAAACTGCGCCAAGGCAACATGAAGCCCATGGGGGTTATAATCGGCCTGGTAATGAAAGAGACTCACGGCCAGGCCGATGCCAAGAGCGTAAGGGATCTCGTAATCCAGGAGATTTCCAAGTAGGGCTTTCGCTTTTGTGCCTTTTGGCCGTGCACCCTTTTCCCATGCAGAGGATTTAAATGAGCGCTGAAGATTTAGACAACTATGAGACAGAAGCTGAGCTTGCACTCTACAAGGAGTATAGGGATGTGATAAAGCTCTTTAGATACGTGGTTGAAACGGAAAGGCGCTTTTATCTGGCCAACGGCGTGGACTTTAGGACGTGCGCGGGAGGAGAGGACATCTATTTCGACGTCAAACTTACAGACGCCTGGGTATGGGATATCTACAGGCCCTCGAGATTCGTGAAGTCAGTCCGCATTGTGACCTTCAAAGATGTAAACGTTGAAGAGCTCACTCACACGGATTCCGATCTTGACATATTGGGACGCATATAAAAAGCCGAAAACTTATAAATCTAGAAACTAAAATATTCTAGTTAAGTCGTTCTACAGCTATAGATAGGAGTGTGGCATGGCCAAGACCCGTGTTGCCATAGTAGGGGGAGGACCGGCCGGCCTTACAGCAGCCTATGAACTGCTAAAGGAAGGCGGGAAAGAAAAGTATGACGTCACCCTTTTAGAATCCAGCGATCAATTCGGAGGAATTTCGAGGACCGTAAAGTACGACGGCCAGAGGATGGACATAGGCGGCCACCGCTTCTTCTCAAAAGATCAGAGGATCATGGACTGGTGGCAAAATATCCTTCCTCTCCAGGGCGCTCCGGCCTACGACGATAAAAAGCTCCACAGGCCTTGCGAACTGGAACCGGGAGGGCCCGACCCCGAAAAGACGGATCAGGTGATGCTCATACGCCACCGCCTCAGCCGGGTCTTTTGGCACCAGCACTTCTTCGACTATCCCATCACTCTTTCAGGAGACACCATCAAAGCCATGGGGCCCGCGCTCACCCTGAAGGCGGGGCTAAGCTACCTTGAATCCACCATGCACAAGCTCCCGGAAACCAATCTCGAAAACTTCTATATCAACCGTTTCGGACGCGTGCTCTATTCTCTCTTCTTTGAAGGTTACACCGAAAAGCTCTGGGGGCGCCATCCTTCTGAAATTTCAGCCGATTGG
>JAGBQM010000037.1 GCA_017632855.1 Aeriscardovia sp. | reverse complement strand
GGATCATGGACTGGTGGCAAAATATCCTTCCTCTCCAGGGCGCTCCGGCCTACGACGATAAAAAGCTCCACAGGCCTTGCGAACTGGAACCAGGAGGGCCCGACCCTGAAAAGACGGATCAGGTGATGCTCATACGCCACCGCCTCAGCCGTGTCTTTTGGCACCAGCACTTCTTTGACTATCCCATCACTCTTTCAGGAGACACCATCAAGGCCATGGGGCCCGCGCTCACCCTGAAGGCAGGGCTAAGCTACCTTGAATCCACCATGCACAAGCTCCCGGAAACCAACCTCGAAAACTTCTATATCAACCGTTTCGGACGCGTGCTCTACTCTCTCTTCTTTGAAGGTTACACCGAAAAACTCTGGGGGCGCCATCCTTCTGAAATTTCAGCCGATTGGGGCGCCCAGAGGGTGAAAGGGCTAAGCATTACAACAGTTCTGAAGAATGCCGTAGAAAAGCTAATGCCTTCTCAAAAGAACAGGCAGGTGGAGACCTCCCTTATAGAGAAGTTCTGGTACCCCAAGCTCGGCCCGGGAGAGCTTTGGGAGACAGTGGCGCAAAAAGTGACGGATATGGGCGGCAAAATCATAATGAACGCCAAAGTAAACCGCTTTTCTCAAAAAGACGGCAAGGTGGATTCCCTTTCCTACATCACCCAGGACGGCCATGAAGTAGAGCTCAAAGCGGATCAATTTATGAGCTCCATGCCACTTAAAAACCTGCTGCAGGCCTTTAATAATTCAGAGACAAAGGCTCCCGAAGACATTACCGAAATTGCCTACGGCCTCCCCTACAGGGATTTTGTCACGGTGGGCCTTCTTTGCAAGAGGCTGAAACTTAAAAATACCACCACCATCAGGACTTTGGGAGAGCCCCCGATAGTGCCGGACAACTGGATCTACGTGCAAGACCCCGGATACAAGGTGGGAAGGATCCAGATTTTCAACAACTGGAGCCCCTACCTCGTCTCCAAACCCGACGACACCGTGTGGATAGGGTTGGAGTACTTTACCCAGCAGGGAGACGACTTCTGGAATCTTTCCGATCAGCAGGCCAAGAACTTCGCCATAAAGGAAATGATAAGGATGCAGGTCCTTTACAGGGCCGAAGACGTTTTGGACTTCCACAGGGAAAGGGTCCCCAAGGCCTATCCCGCCTACTTTGACACTTACGAGCGCATGGACGAGCTTAAAGAGTGGCTGGATCACTTTGGCAACCTCTACTGCATAGGAAGAAACGGCCAGCACCATTACAACAACCAAGACCACTCCATGGCTTGCGCTATGGAAGCCGTGTCGAATATAAAGACCGGAAAGACTTCCAAAGTAAACGTGTGGAACGTGAATACGGAGAAGGCTTATCATGAGTCTAAGTAAAGGGCTCTGTTAAGATATATTCGGATTTCAAAGCAAATCTTTCGCTCCGGGGCGCATCTCTCCTTGCCGCGCAGAGGGGGATGGGTAGTCTAGCCTAAAGCGGATCTTTGGAGCGGAAAAGAAACTAGGCTGCTGTTGCGCGGCAGCAATGGAGGAATTTATGAACCTCGTAGAACAATTCGGCAAAGAGCACGAAAAGAAGGGGAACCCCATCCCCTCCTTCAGGCCCGGAGACACCGTAAAAGTGAACGCCAAGATCGTCGAAGGCGACCACAGCAGGATTCAGGCTTTCCAGGGGGTAGTAATAGCCCGAGTAGGCCATGGCATAAGCGAGAACATCCCTGTCCGCAAGATTAGCTTCGGATGCGGAGTAGAGCGCCGCTTCCCCCTTCACTCCCCGCTCGTAGATTCCAT
>JAGBQM010000036.1 GCA_017632855.1 Aeriscardovia sp. | reverse complement strand
TAGGCTTCATTCGATTTGCAAAGAAGCATTGCCCCGCTGGTCCCTACATCCAGCCTGCTTACCACTCCCCTTCTTCCGGCAGGCCCATCTTCGCATAGGCCCACCCCTTGCCTCTCCAACGCTTCCGTTACTGCTTCTCCTGCCCAACCTACGCAGGGGTGGGCTGCAAAGGACGCCGGCTTATTTACTATGACTATGTCAGGATCCTGATAAAGAATCTCCAAAAAAGACGCGGGAGGGGAAGATTTGGATGTGACGTCTTGGGTTTCTAAAGTCACCACGTCCCCCTCTTCCAGCCTTTCGCTTTTCTTGGCTTCCCGCCCCAAAAAAGCCTCTTTGCTTTCTATGAGGCTTTCGGCTTTGGCCCGGGAAACCCCTAGCATTTTCGACAGCGCTACGTCAAACCTTTCACCCACTAGATTTTCGGGAAGAGGTATCACTTTTTTCATTCTTTCCCCTTAAATTGTCAAAACGAAAAAGAAAGATGCAAATGCATACCGCGCACAAAAAGAGATAAATGTCGGCGAGATTGCCTATAAACCAGCCGTAATCTATAAAATCCACCACGCAACCGTTTAAAAATCCGTGGGCATGGATTAAGCGATCCGCGAGGTTCCCGGCTCCGCCTGCCAATCCCAGCGAAAAGGCCCATGAAAGAAGAGCGCGACGGGAAAGGATAATTCCTATGCAAAAGGCTATGCATCCTGCAATCTCAATAATCCCTACTACCCATGTATGGGAAGAAAGCATTCCCAGAGCGGCTCCCGCATTACAGATTAACCGTAAAGAAATGAGGTGCGGAATAAGCGGAACGTTTTTTGAAACAAGGTACGATCTGGCTAGTTCCTTTGTGGATAAATCGGCCCCGAAAAGCAACATGGACAAAGAAAAGAAAAAGACCTTCTCCCGCCTCCGTTTAAGCTCCCTTTTTTTGAAATCAGCCGAGGTAGGAACCGGGATCCTTCGGATCGGAGGAATAGTCGTCTCCCTTGGATATTTGAGCCATAAGCTGCATCAGAAAGTCTTTAAGCCTGGACTTGTAGTTAGACTCAAACTTCTTCAGCTCCTCCAAGTTCTCTTCAATGGTGCGCGTATCGCTTAGGAGCTTGTCTTTGACCCCCTTCGCATAATCATCGACTGAAGCCCTGACTTTTTTATCGTAGTTTTGCGCTTCAGTGCGCACGGTGGTGGCATAGTTATCGGCAGAGATTCTTTGCTTATTGCTCTCCTGCTCGGCTATGGTCTTGGTGCGTGAAGAGTACTCGTCTGCTTCCTGGCGCACTTTTTGGCTGTATTCGTCAGCCAATCCCTTAGTCCTCGTGCTGTATTTGTCGGCTTCTTCGCGGGTGTGACGGCTGTACTCTTCCGCATCGCTTACAAGGGCGTTGTACTTCCTTCGCCCTTCTTCTATCATGGTCTGCCTGCTCGCATCCCCTTCTGCTACCAGTTGGGCCTTTTGAGCCTTGCCCTTGTTGACGTACTGATCGTGAAGTTGCATGGCTAAAGCCAACATGGCCGTAGCCTTTTCGGGTTCGGAACTTTCCCCTTCGCCTGCGCTGCTTATCTTCTTTAGGCTCCCTGTTTCTGCGGGAGGTTCGCAAGCGGCAAGCCTGCGCCTCAGCTCCTGTTCGGTCCTCTTGCTTACCTGAAGATCTTCTGTAAGCCTGGAAATCCGATCATCCTTTTCGCTTCTGGTGCTGTTGAAGCTCTCCTGGGTGGTTCTGAGCTCATCTCGAATGTCTTGAAGCTTTTGAGAAAGAGAAGAAACCTGGCTTTCCAAGTGCGATCTCTGATTCAGCAGGTTGTCTTTTTCAGACGACAGATCTTCCAGATGCTTCCTCAGGTTTGTAACCTCTTTTTCCAATCCGCTGTCTGTAGTCTCCGACTTCTGGGTGCCGGCCTGCTGGGCCTCCTTCTCCAGATCTTGGACTTTCTTCTTCAGATCCTCGTTTTCTTTTTTAAGGCTCTCAAGCTCTTTTTCCTGTTCTTCAGAGGGCTTTTGCGGCTCCTGTTGTTGCTGTTGCTGGGCCTGTTCCTTTTGTTGGGCGGCTTTCTTAAGCTCTTCAAGCTGAGCTTCGAGCTCCTTATTTTTGTTCTCCAGCTCCTTTACCTTTTCGTCATCATGGGCGGGGCCTACCATAGCCGCGGCTCCGGTCCTATTCATGGCGTTCGAGCTGAGGGCGTCAATAGTTTCCGTCACTTCATCCAAAAAACTATCGACTTCGTCTATGTCGTAACCTTCGCGGAACCTGGTTGTATTAAACCTGTGGTTGCGAATGTCGTTTGGCGTTAGCAGGGCCATATATTTTCATCTCCTCCTGAACGACTTTCAGTTTGCAAACGGATTGGTATTGGTATTTTTATTCGACGTTCCATCAAGACTCACCTGTGCAGGGGCTAGTACGAATACTTTAGGCGTTACTCGCGTTATAGAGCCCTGCAGGGCGAATATGACGCCGGAAGAAAAATCAAAAATCCTGTACGCCGTCTTTTCGTCCGCTACTTCGCCCAGGTTTAAGACCACGGGAATCCCTTCCCTTATGGCCTTACCCACAGCCGGAGCATCCTCATAGGTTTTCGGGCATAGCGTCGAAATCCTATTCACGGATCCTCCCTGAGATCGGAAGGAATAGGGAGAGGGGGAGGGCGAGGGTGAATGGATAGAGAACCCTGCCACTGAAGTGTCGGAATCGAAAGACACGGAATTTGCCTCGCTTTCAGGGTGTGGAATCGCTTCTGCCTCACTCGGAGGCGTTTCTATATCCGCCATCCCGAGATAACCCATTGCCTTTTTAAATCGACTCAATGCTGATACCCCCCGTCCTTACCGCAAGAAAGGAGGAATATCTATATCCCCCGTATTGTCGTCATCCGCTTCCGGAGCTTCAGGCTTAGGAACGGCGTTGGAGACCGCTTCCGAGGGAACCGCCTGCTTGTCGCTCAGGCGCACGGACTGTATAGGGGGTATTTTTGAAGAAAATGAAGAGTCGGAGAGCTCGTTTTGCTTGAAAAGCGGAGTGGAAAAGTCGTCGCTCTCCGTCTGCTTTCCGGACTCGAACCCTGCCACGATTACCGTGACTTTAAGTTCGTCTCCCAGAGTTTCGTCAAAATTTATGCCCATGATGATTTGAGCCTCCGGGCTGATGGAATTTTTAACCATCTCCATGGCGCCTTCGACTTCATCCATTCCCAACTCTTCAGATCCGGATATTATGACCAGGGCCCCATGCGCCCCGCTGATGTTTTCTTCTATCAGGGGGGAGCTTATGGCCTTTTCGGTAGCCCTAAGCGCCCTGTCCTCCCCGTCAGCCGTGGCCATTCCAAAAAAGACGGTTCCCGCGTCCCTCAAGATGGCTTTTACATCTTCAAAGTCAGTATTTAAATAGGACATGGACTGGATAAGCCCGGTTATTCCTTCGATTCCCGCTATTAAAGCGCTGTCGGCCATGGAAAAAGCGTTGAGAATTGTAATCTTTCCATTGCCTTCTATTTCGCACAGGCGGTCGTTAGGAATGACTATTATGGCGTCCACTTCTTTTTTGAGCTTCTTTATGCCCTCTTCGGCAACTTCGCTTCTTCTCGCGCCTTCAAAAGAGAAAGGGCGGGTCACTACGGCTACCGTAAGGGCACCCATCTCTTTGGCGATATGGGCCACCAGCGGGCTGGCTCCCGTTCCCGTGCCCCCGCCTTCTCCGCAGGTTATGAAAACCATGTCGGAACCCTGAAGGGCTTGTTCTATCTGCCCTTCATGCTCCTGAGCCGCTTTGGCCCCCTTGTCAGGATCGGCCCCGGCCCCCAGCCCTCTGCTCTCCTGGTCAGACAACTCAATCTTTACATCCGCATTGGAGCGGGCAATATCCTGTTTGTCGGTATTGATGGCGATAAATTCCACGCCCTGCATTTTCGCATCAATCATGCGGTTGATGGCATTGCCGCCGCCGCCTCCTACTCCAACGACGCGTATTACAGTACCGTTTTCGTCTGCAGCGCCATCAAACCCCTCGTTCTGTGCCACTTCTTAACACCGCCTTGCCTCTCATAATTCGGGCATTCAACTCTAACTTTATAGCATTTGATTTTAAAATTCGATTCGGATCTTTTTAAGGAAGCTTAATAAGAGGCATCCAATACGTCCAATCCAAAAAGAGTTTCCTCTTCTTTGTCGCTAAGCACGTGGGAGTCCAGCCAGCCATAAGGCAGATGCACTTTCTTTTGAAATCCGCTCCTCCCTCTGGATGAAGTCACAATATCTTCATCCGGCTCAAGAGCGGGGTCGAAAGAATCCAAAATGGAAAAAAGCTCAGATTCAGACGAGCTTTGCATAACCGCGCTTCTGGCTTCTCCCCCTATGGGGTAGCCCCGAAGGTACCAGCCGAAGTGCGATCTCATGGCCTGAGCGGCCCTTTGTTCGTCTCCCTCCATGAATTCGATCATCATTGAAAAATGCTCTTTTATGCAGGAAACGACTTGTCCAAGGGAGGGGACGCTAACCTGATCTTTGCCTTTAAAGGCGGAAAAGATGTCTGAAAAGAGCCACGGGCGCCCCTGGGATCCACGGCCTACGGCGACCCCGTCGCATCCGGTCTCTTTCATCATTTCCACGGCGTCTTGCCCTGAAAATACATCCCCGTTTCCTATGACGGGAATGGAAAGTTCTTGCTTTAGCCTCTTTATTTCTTCCCAGTTCGAGTGCCCCCCGTAATACTGGGCGCACGATCTGGCGTGCAGGATCACCCCGTCCGCGCCTTCTTCCTGAGCTATTTTTCCGGCTTCAAGATAAGTCTTGTGATCTTCGTCAATTCCGGTCCGAATCTTGGCGGTAACGGCGATGGGTTCGTTGGAACACGCTTTTTTGGCCGCCCCCACGACTTTGGCGAACAGGTCGTACTTCCATGGAAGGGCGGAGCCCCCTCCCCGCCTTGTTATCTTTGGGACGGGGCATCCGAAGTTAAGGCCGATGTGATCTACATGGACCTTGTCCAAAACAATCTTAAGGGCCAGAAAAACCGCTTTCGGATTTACTCCGTAAATTTGAAGGGAATGAAGCTTCTCTTCGGGAGAGAAGCTAAGAAGCCTGAAAGCCTTTTCGTTTCCGGCTATCAGGGCTCTGGCCGTGACCATTTCGGCCACATACATCCCTTCCCCTTCTCCAAACCTTTGGCAAAGCACCCTAAAAGGCCAATTAGTCACTCCCGCCATGGGGGAAAGCAGCATCGGCACTTCAAGCTTTAAAGGCCCCAGGCAAAGCGGCTTTATTTCCTCTTCCCCCCTCTTTGAATCGGGGCTCAAAGCGGGAGAGGCCCCCTTTGCGATCTTGGCCTTCAGAAGCGTCTGCCGGTTCCTTTCTTTGCGCAGCTCGCTTTTTTCGCTGTTCATAGCTCTTCTCTGGGAGCAAGGCGAAGAGAAGAGAGGGAGGAGAGGACGAAGTCCTTCACTTCCGAAATCCTCATCCTCTCTTGGGCCATGGAGTCTCTGTACCTTACGGTAAGGCTTTCGTCCTCCGGGGAATCGAAATCTATCGTAAAGCACCACGGCGTTCCGATTTCATCCTGCCTTCTGTAGCGCCTTCCGATCGCTCCGGCTGAATCGAAAATGACGTTAAGATCCGACAGGCGAAGCTCCTGGGCGAGATTTTGGGCCATGGAAAGGAGGGGCTCTTTCTTGGAGAGGGGCAAAACGGCCGCTTTGACCGGAGAAAGCCTGGGATCCAGATGCAGTACCGTCCTCTTTTCGGCCTTCCCTTCGGCAGAAATCGCTTCATCTTCGTCGTAGGCGTCCATAAGGAAGGCCATAACCGAGCGCGTCAGCCCTGCGGCAGGTTCGATTACGTAGGGGAAGTACCTTTCGCCGGTGGAGGGATCAAAGTAAGAAAGGCTGCGGCCGGAGGAATCGGAATGGGTCTTGAGGTCAAAATCCGTCCTGTTTGCAATGCCTTCAAGCTCTCCCCATTCCAAAGAATCGAGGCCGAACCTGTACTCTATGTCCACCGTCCTTTTTGAGTAGTGGGCCAGTTTCTCTTTGGGGTGTTCAAAAAGCCTGAGGTTTTCTTCTTTTATCCCCAGCTCCGTATACCACCTCTTCCTTTCCTCTATCCAGTAGGAGTGCCACCTTTCGTCATCCTCGGGAGGAACGAAGTATTCCATCTCCATCTGCTCAAATTCCCTTGTGCGGAAAATGAAGTTCCCGGGAGTGATTTCATTTCTGAAAGATTTTCCTATATTGGCTATGCCGAAGGGAGGCTTCTGGCGGGAAGAGGAAAGGACTTGAAGAAAGTCTATAAAGATGCCCTGGGCCGTTTCAGGCCTTAAGTAATGCAGGCTGTTTTCGTCTTCCACCGGCCCCAGGTTGGTGCGAAGCATCATGTTAAAGTCCCGGGGCTCCGTCCACTCCGTCTTTCCGCAAGTGGGGCAGGGGATGGAAGAAATATTTCTTTCCTCCCCTCCGTGCTTTGCCGACCATTCTTCTTCCAGATTGTCGGCCCTGTACCTGCGATGGCATCCCAGGCACTCTACCAAAGGATCGTTAAAGACGGTGACGTGCTTTGAGGCTACCCAAACCTGGGGAGGAAGGATGATG
>JAGBQM010000008.1 GCA_017632855.1 Aeriscardovia sp. | reverse complement strand
CCCCCTCTACTCCTCCTCGGACATGGGTGCGATAAACAGCGATTTTAGCAACTACGTAAACCAGGCCAACAATCTGCTTTCCGGATCCGACTCCGGAACGGGGACCGGAGGTCTGCTGGGTGATGCCACGGCATGGCAAAAAGCCATCGTAACCCAGGGCGTCTTTAACGATGCTCAAAAGGCTTACAATGCCATCCAAGGCGTCCAGCAGGATTTGAAGAACGTAGAATCGGCCGCCAATCCGGGAGCCGCCATCAACAGCCTAAACAAGCTGCAAAACGATCTCACCCCCCTGATAAACAACACCCAAAGCGCCGTAACCGGCATGCAGAACGGAAACCAGACAATTCAGGGCCTGGGGCTTGCGGCCCCCTACAGCCAGAGCGACATTTCCAACGCCCAGACTCCCCTGGCATCCGCTTTGCCCCTCGCCTCCGCTTCCAATGCCTCCAATCCCATTCAGAAGGCCATCGTCAACGGAAACGACTACAACTTCGCCCACCCGATTGTGGTAGGGATGACCAACCTTCAGCCCGATATCCGCCACCTCATAGGCCAAGGGGACGAGCCCGGAATGGCCCAGAAGATTTTGGCGCTGCCCTTCCAGGCTACGCCCGCCGACTCGATGTCTCCTGCCGTAAATCCCGGAGAAGCCCCGCAGATGTCCAACCCTTCCGGGGGCGTCCAGGTGCACGTTCAGCAGGCCAGGCCTTCCGGCTCCGGCCTCGCTTCAACCGGTTCCAGCATTGAAGCCGCTTCAATCGGCGCGTCCATCCTTCTTGCCGCAGGTATAGCGGCGGAGCTTTTGAAAAAGAAGAGAAGCGGGAAAGAAAGCAACAAGTAAGCTTTGAATCTTTTTGCCGGCCGCAGGCCGGTTTTTTTGTCTTTTGAAAAAGGGCTTGAAGCAGAATCGGAAACGGCAGCAAGCTTAAAAACGGGGCGCAGGGGCGCTGGCCCCAAAACGCCAAACTTTGTGGGCTTGAGGGGAATTGAACCCCCAACCTCCTGTTCCGGAGACAGGCGCTCTATCCATTGAGCTACAAACCCGCTTTTTACATTCTAGTACAGCAGGTTTGCAAGCTTCATTCTGGCTTTCTTCGCCCTTGGATCCGAAGAGGGGAGGATGGATATAAAGGATAAAACCCTTTCTTTCGCCTTCCCCTCCTCATCTTTGTAGTTTGCAATGAAATCCAAAAGGCGTTCCATTCCGTCTTGCACATGCCCTTCGTATACGTCCAAATCAGCCACCTCGAGTTGGGAAGAAAGATCGGAGGGATCTTCTGCCGCCTTCTTTCTGGCCAGAGCGGGATCCTTTATCTCTTTTACCCGGGCTATAAGGGCCGCTTTATTGGCCTTGGAGGCGGCTTGGGCGTCCTGGGGCCTTTCCTGCGCTATCTTTTCATAGGCCCGTGCGGCTTGGGCGAATTTGCCATCGGAAGCAAGCTTTTCGGCTTCAGAGTAAATATTTTCTCCGGAAGGCTCCTTTTCCTCCTTTTCCCCCTTTCCCATCATGGGGGCGGTTCCTGTAACGCCTTCTTCCGCCGCAGCCTCCAGGGCGGCTTCCGCGCTTTCCTGGGCCAGTTGCAAAGATTGGGAAGCGTCCATGCTAAGAGGCCCTTCAAAAAGGGGAAGGAGCTTTCCTTTTATCATGGCGAAAAGCGCCGGAAGCGATGCGAGGTCCACTGTCGCGGCTTGGCTTGGATCTTTTGAAGCGTCTATCCTCAAAAGCTGCAGCTTCCCGTTTTCTTTTTCCACCGCCCTTGCCAAATCATCTGCAAATCCCCAATCGTTTGCCCCATAGATTAAAAGGAGGATGGGATAGGTGGAAGAGGCGGGGGCATAAGATTCGACGGAAGCAAAAGAAACATCGAGGCAGTAGGAGAAGTCCTCCTCTTTTCCGCCGCCCTCTTCAGCTTTCGCTTTTTGCGAAGCCCTCGCCTTCATTTCAGACAGGTCCACGGCTCCGGCTAAAGATATACCTATTTGTTCATTTTTCCTGTTTTCTTCGCTTTCATTCATAAAATTCCTTTTAGCTCGCTTTTACGGAGACAGGCTCTCTTTCTGCCCCCAACACTTCAATTTTCGTACCTTTTGAGGAAGAAGGTATGAAAAGGGCCACCACGTTCACGTATTTTGCCGTAAGCGTCTGGGAAGGTTTGGACGAAAAGAGGGCCTTTTCCGCGCTGGTGGCGGGTTTTGCCGTCCCGCCCTTTCCGGCATTCCTCGTCCACACGGAGTTTATTTGGGCGATTACCAGGTCCCCGTTTTCAAGCTTTAAAATCTTGGCTGAAGAGTACTGGGGGGAAAACGACTCGCTTTGGCTTCCCTTTGAAGCAGAAAGTGCGGATGACAGGTCGGACCTCAGCTCCTGGATCTCCAAGTACAGGTCCCCTGTCTCAAAGGACTGAAGGTGGGGGGACTTTTCTCCCTGCTCAAGCACGTTTGCATACCATGAGATGGCCTCCTGGGGCGTGGCGATCAGGCCCGCGTCCAACTGCTCTCCAAACTTCACCCTTTCCTCTCCCGAGGCCTTGAAAGGGATTTGGGCGCCCGGGAAGAGAACCACTTCCGACCAAAGCTTGTAGTTTGAGCGGGGGGAGGCCTGGGTGAAAGTCAAAATCCTTTGCGAATACTGGTTTCCCGTAGGCTCGGTCAATACGGTGATGGACCTTGGCCATGAACAGGAAGAGGGGAGGAAGACGGCTGAGGCCGGATAGGGTATGGCCATATCCTCATTCGCTTGTCCCGTCGTCGCAGCCACTTTCATCTGGCTTTCCCTGATGGAAAGCTCCGGGCCCGCAAGCAGGGAGGGAAGGACGGAAATATCGGAGTTTCCCGCGGAATCCAGGCCTGAAATTATGCGCTCTTCCGCGTTCTTCCTCGTGCTTTCCGTCACGCACGCCTCTTCGCCCGCTTTCGGGGGCACCGGCTCTTCCACTACCGAATCCCCGCAGCCTGAAAGAAGGGAGCAAAAAAGGAGGGAGAGGAGGAGGGCGAGGAAGGCCTTAGGCTTTCTTTTCATGCTTCTCTTCTCCCTTCTTTTCCTCCCTAAGCCTCTTAAAGTAGGCACCCAAGTCCTCGCTTTCGGGGTGAAGCTGGGAGACGCCGTCTTTGTCAGTCTTTGCCAAAAGGTTCACGCTGCTTTTATCCACTATCGCAGGCCCCTTTCTCTTTGAAGAGGGGTCGCTTTCCTTGGAAGAGGTTACGGAAAATACTGTGCCGGCGGCTATTGGAGAAGATGCCACAGGGAAGGAAGGGGGCTCGGAACCGAAGAGGGAGGGCTTTTGGGCTTTGGGGTCCTCGTTGGCGATCTGGACTCCGCGAAGCGCGGAAAGATCCATAACCTGGGTGCTCACATCGTCCTCTTCGCTCTTTTCCCTTATCTTAAACACCTTCGTGCTCTTGACCGTGCGGGGCATAATCCTCGCCCTGCGCTTTTCAAGGGCGAGCTGGTCTTGGGCCCAGCGGGGAGTTTTGCCCGGCTCGGCATCGGGGGAGGGAGCCTGCTCCCAAGAGGGGGAGGAGGCCAACTTTTTAAGCCTTGAAAATTCAAAGCTGATTGCTGCCAAAACAACGCAAATGCATCCGAAGAAGGCGTAAGGGGCCGCAAGGTCCGCGTCTTTCACCCTCTTCCAGCCCAGATTCAGAATCACATTGCTTTGGGAAGGATTGAAAAGTATGAGGGATTCGTCAGGCCCCGGGCTCCACACAAAGCCCATCGTCTTTCCGCACTCCACCTTTTCCCACATGTCGCTGTCTTGGAAGGAGACGGGATCCTGTTCGGGATAGCTTTGCTCCCCGGCGTCCGGACGCGTGCGCAGCTGCTTCCAAGTGGAAAGGCCGTTTATCTGGGTATAGGAATCAGAGCCTATCCACCCTTGGGCGTCTCCGCTCTGCCCCACGGCGACGCAAATCGGCACGGACGAAAAGGCGCTTATGGTTACGGGGCTGCCCGTCAGAGACAAAAGCCCCGGCACGGAGACGAGGTATGGGCTCGAAGAGGAGAGGGAAGCCGAAATTTCGCTTCTTGCCTTGCGCAGGATGGAGGAGGAAGCTGAGAGGACGAAAAAAACGACGGCCAAAACGGAAAACAGGGCTCCCAAGGCGATCCTGGATATCTTAAAGATCTTTTCCCGTGGAAACGACGCTTTTCCGGATGGGGGGGATTGTCTGTCCACGGCCGCCTTCGCTCTCAAAAGTTTACATTACAGCTTATTATAAATCAGATGTTTAACGTGCATATTCGTAAGTCCAGGTGGGCCAAGCTCGCGGGGGCCCTCCTGGCAGCCATAGGCCTGTGCGCGGCCTTGGCCGCCTGCGGCAACGCCTCTTCCTCTTCTTCGGCCTCCCCTTCCCTTCCCAAGCTGGAAGGGGTAAGCGCTACGGGCCAGAGCGGAAAAGAGCCCGATATCCATTTCAAATCCCCCTTGACCATTTCCCAAAAGTCCTACGCCGTCCTTATAGAAGGCACCGGGGCGAAGCTTAAGGAGGGAGACACCGTCTGCTACCAGTACATGGTCTACAACGCCAGAACCGGGGCCCGGATTGATTCGACGTGGAAAGACACCCCGGTGTGCTCCCTTACTTTGAATAGCTCCATGGATGCGGATTACGAGCAGGTGCTTTCCTCCCAGAATCTGGGAGCCTCGATTGCTTTCGGGATACCCGGAAGCCAGGAAAACTCAAGCTCTTCCGGTTCCGGAGTCGCCAACAGCGGCGACGCCTATATTTCCGTAATGACTTTGATCAGCACCGTGAAGACGCTTTCAAAAGCGGAAGGGACGAAGGTGGCCGATATACCGGCCGACCTTCCGAAAGTGACTTCCAACTCTTCTACGGGAGAGCCAAGCATTGATTTCAACAACTACAAATCAAACGGGAAGTTTGTAGCCCAGACCATTATCAAGGGTTCGGGTCCCGCAGTTTCCTCTTCGGGATCCGTCGTAGTCAAGTACTCGGGCTGGGTGCTGAGCACGAAGAAGCTCTTCCAGTCCACATGGAACGAGGGAAACACCACCGCCTCCTTCTCCTTGGCAAATACCATAGAAGGTTTCCAGAAGGGGCTTTCAGGCCAAACCGTGGGCTCCCAGGTGCTTCTTATAATCCCGCCCGCCATGGGCTACGGCAGCAACGCCCAAAGCGGAATTCCTGCTAACTCCACCTTGGTCTTTGTGGTGGATATCTTGGGTTCCGGCAACTAGCCTATAAAAAAACCGCCCCGGGGCGGTTTTTTTATGCCTTTTCAGGCCTTTTTTTCTTCGCCGCTGTCTACGGCTATCACCATTTGGTTTTTCTCAAAAGAGGCGAAACCCCCTTCTATTGAAAAGGCCGCGTCCTTTTCCCCTTTTACCCTCACTTCCCCTTTGGATAGGAGGATAAAAGCCGAAGCGTGGCCCGCAAGGAAGGTGAGGCCTCCCCCTAAAGCGGGAACTTCCGCCTGAGAGGCGAATCCTTTCCAGAGGGGCTTTTCTTTTGAGACCACCGTGACCTCGAAAGTCTTTTCGGGCATTACTCTCCGTACTCTTTCTTAAGTTCGGCCCATTTCCTTTCCAGATCCTCTATTCCTCCGATATTGGAGAAGGCCTGCTCGGGCACTTTGTCGTAGTAGCCGTCGCAAATCCTCGTAAAAGCCTCTATGGTTTCGTCGGCGGGAACGTAGGATCCCTCCAGGCCCGTAAACTGCTTGGCAACATAGAAGTTCTGTCCCAAAAACTGCTCAATCTTCCTCGCCCTCTGGACCGTGGCTTTGTCTTCTTCGCTAAGCTCGTCTATGCCTATCAGGGCGATGATGTCTTGCAATTCCCGGTTTCTTTGCAGTATGGCCTTGACCCTGTTGGCGCACTCGTAGTGCTTTTGGCCGATATAGCGGGGGTCCAGTATGCGGGAAGTGGAAGACAAGGGGTCTACCGCGGGGTAAATTCCTCTGGAGGCAATATCTCTTGAAAGCTCGGTCGTGGCGTCAAGATGGGCGAAAGTGGTGGCAGGGGCGGGGTCCGTGTAATCGTCTGCAGGGACGTAGACCGCCTGCAGGGAAGTGATGGAGTGGCCCTTGGTGGAAGTAATCCTTTCCTGAAGCTGCCCCATCTCGTCGGCAAGGTTGGGCTGGTAGCCCACGGCGGAAGGCATCCTTCCCAAAAGCGTGGAAACTTCGCTTCCCGCCTGGGTGAACCTGAAGATGTTGTCTATGAAAAGGAGCACGTCCTGGCCTGCGACATCCCTGAAGTACTCAGCCATGGTAAGGCCCGTAAGGGGGACTCTGAGCCTGGTCCCGGGGGGCTCGTCCATCTGGCCGAATACCAGGGCGGTTTTGTCCAAAACCCCCGCCTCCGTCATTTCGCCTATAAGGTCGTTCCCCTCTCGGGTCCTTTCTCCCACGCCCGCAAATACCGATACGCCTCCGTGGTTTTGGGCGACCCTGGCTATCATCTCCTGGATTAGGACGGTCTTTCCCACTCCCGCCCCCCCGAAGAGGCCGATCTTTCCGCCCTGCACGTAGGGGGTGAGCAGGTCTATCACCTTTATCCCCGTCTCAAACATCTTCGTTTGAGACTCCAGCTGGTCAAAGGCGGGGGGCTTTCTGTGGATGGGCCACCTTTCTTTTATCTCCACCTTTTCCCCGTCCTTTAAGTTGAGGATGTCTCCGGTGACGTTGAAAACGTGGCCTAAAGTCTCTTTTCCGACCGGGACACTTATGGGCGAACCCGTGTTGAAAACCTTCGTCCCCCTGACTAGGCCGTCTACGAGGCCGAGGGCGACCGTGCGCACCACCGAATCTCCAAGATGGGCTTCGACTTCCAAAACCACTTCTTTTTCAGGCTCTCCCTGCCTTGGGGATTTGATTTTGACTTTGAGGGCCGTATAAATGGAGGGAACGTGGTCCGGGGCGAACTCTACGTCGACGACGGTGCCCTGCACCCTCACTACCCTTCCCCAGGCCAGCTCCCCTCCGTCGGTCTTTTTCTCTTCTTCTTCCATTTCACTTCTTCTTCGACAGCGCGTCAGCGCTTGAGATAATCTCTGTAAGCTCCTGGGTTATTTGGGCCTGGCGGGCCTTGTTAAGGCTCACGGTCAGATCCTTTATGAGGCTCTTGGCGTTCTCGGTGGCGGCGTGCATGGCGTTTTGCCTGGAAGCCGTCTCGGAGGCCGCGCTGGAAAGGAGGCACTCAAAAATCCTGGAGGCGATGTAACGGGGAAGGAGCGCATCCAAGGCGTCCTCGGCATCCGGTTCGAACTCGTAAAGGGGATCGGGGGCCGGGGAGGAGGATTTTACAAGCTCTATGGGAAGCAGATGCAGGACCCTCACCTTTTGGGACACCAAATTCAAAAACTCCGTATAGACCACGTAAAGTTCTCCGGCCCCTCCCTTGAGAAACAGGGAGAGGAGGGCGTTTGATATTTCTTCGGCCTGTCCGGGGGCGGGGTTGTCGGAGTGGCCCTCCCAGCTTTTTTCAATCTTCCTTCTGGAGCCGAAATACATTTCGCCCCTTTTTCCGAAAGTGAAAAGAAGGGGTTCTTTTCCCTCCTTTTCAATCTCGCCCATAAGCTCTTCGCCCTTCCTTATGGCGTTTGAATTGTAGGCCCCCGCCATGCCCCTGTCGGCAGTCACGATGAAAACGGCCGATCTGGGGTTTTTTTCGTCCCTCCTGAAGATCGGGTGGTCCACATCCTTCACGTGGCTTACAAGCTTCCTGGCCGCGGAATATACCGCGTCGGCATAAGGCTTGGAAGAGAGGGCGAGCGCCTTGGCGCGGGCTATATGGGCGGAGGCTATCATCTCCTGGGCCTTGAAGACCTTGGAAAGGGAGGCTGTGGAAGCGATCCTGCCCTTTAAAGCCAGCTGGGAAGCCATCAGGCCTGCCCCACTATCATCTTTTCCTGGTCAACCTCTCCCACAGGGCCCGTCTCCTTTGCAAGGGGCTTGCCCGTGTGGGTTATAAACCTCCCCTTAAATTCCTCCACCGCCTTTTCCAGCTGGGCTTCGGTTTCTTTGGAAAAGTCCTTGCTGGACCTGATCTCCCCTAAAATGCCGGTTTCGTCTTCCAGCCAGTCGCACAGCTGGTTTGCGAAGGGCAAAACGTCTTCAAGGTCGAGCTCGTCATACTTTCCGTGGGTTCCGCACCACACCTGCACGACCTGCCTTTCCATTGCCACGGGGTGAAACTGGGGCTGCTTTAAAAGCTCCATCAGCCTAGACCCCCTTGTGAGCTCCCCTTTCGTGGCGGGATCCAGATCCGAAGAGAACATGGCAAAGCCCTGAAGATCCCTGTAGCGGGCAAGCGAAATCTTAAGGGTTCCGGAAACCTTCTTAAGGGCCTTGGTCTGAGCCGCCCCCCCCACCCTGGAAACCGACCTTCCCACGTCTATTGCGGGCCTTTGGCCGGAGTTGAAGAGATCCGACTGCAGGAAAATCTGTCCGTCGGTGATGGAAATGACGTTGGTGGGGATGTAGGCGGAAATGTCGTTGGCCTTGGTCTCCACTATGGGAAGGCCCGTCATGGATCCGGCCCCTTTGTCGTCTGAAAGCTTCGCGCACCTTTCAAGAAGGCGGGAATGAAGGTAGAAGACGTCGCCGGGGTAGGCTTCCCTCCCCGGAGGGCGGCGCAGAAGAAGGGAAATCGCCCTGTAAGCCTCAGCCTGCTTGGAAAGATCGTCGAAGACGATTAGCACGTGCTTTCCCGAGTACATCCAGTGCTGGCCTATGGCGGATCCCGTATAGGGGGCGATGTACTTGAACCCGGCGGAGTCGGAAGCGCTCGCAGCTACGATGGTGGTGTATTCCATGGCCCCGTTTTCTTCCAAAGAGGCCTTTACCCCGGCTATAGTGGATCCCTTTTGCCCTACGGCAACGTAGATGCAGCGCACCTGCTTTGCGGGATCCCCGCTTTCCCAGTTCTTTCTCTGGTTTATTATGGCGTCCAAAGCGATTGCGGTTTTTCCGGTCTGCCTGTCTCCTATAATCAGCTGCCTTTGGCCGCGGCCTATGGGCACCATGGCGTCTATGGCCTTTATTCCGGTCTGAAGGGGCTCGTGCACGCTCTTTCTGTGGATTACGTCGGGAGCCTGGGCCTCAAGGATTCTGCTTTCGTCGCACTTGATTTCGCCTAAGCCGTCTATGGGCCTGCCAAGAGGGTCCACCACCCTTCCCAGATACGCGTCCCCTACGGGCACCGAAAGGACCTTCCCCGTCCTTTTGACGGGCTGGCCCTCTTCGATCCCGGAAAAGTCCCCCAGGATCACGGCCCCGATTTCCTGTTCTTCTAGGTTGAAGGCCAGGCCCTGCACTCCCCCTTCAAAGGCGAGCAGCTCGTTTGACATACACCCGGGCAGTCCCGACACCCTGGCTATTCCGTCTCCCGCGTTCACTACTCTGCCCACTTGTTCGCTCGGAGGGCTGGATGGAGAGTAGGACCCGGCAAACTCTTCCAGGGCCTGTCGTATCTTTCCCGGATCTATCTTTAAATCCGTCATTTGGTTTCCTTAAATTTTGATGGAAAAGGCCATTTTTTCGCGCATGGCCGCAGAGAGGGCCCTAAGCTGGGCCTGGGCGCTCATATCCGTAACCTCCGCCCCGTACCTCACTTTAAAGCCCCCCACAAGGGAGGGATCCGGAATTTGGCGAAGGTGCACGGGCTTTTTCAGTTTTTTAAAGCAGGCGTCCTTCAAAGCTTCCTCTTGAGCGCGGGAAAGCGGGGAGGCGCACCTTACTTCGACTCCCGCCTCCCCCATAAACGAAGTTATGCTCCCAATATCTTCTGAGAGCCTCCGGGAATACCTCCCCTCTCCCTCCTGGGCGCACCTTTGCGCAAAGGCTTTGCTCTCAGGCTCGAATTCTTCGGGCAAAAGCTTTCGGCAGAGATCCGATCGCTTCGAAGGGGAAGCCAACTTGTCGGAAAGGCAGCGATCCAGCAGGGCGTTGGAAGAGGCCAGAAATTGGAAGGATTCAAGCTCCTCCCTTACCTTTTCCAGCTCCCCCCTTTTCTTGGCCCCTTCCATCAGGCATTCTTTCCCCATTTCATCTGCGGCCCACGGCGCGTCTTCCCTTTGGCTCCAAAGGAGGGAGGAAAGAAGGGAGAGGACGCGGCAGGCCAGAGAGGAAGGGGAAGGAAGGAGGGAGGAAGCGAGCCTCTCTTTTTCTTCGGGGGTGTGGGAAGAATCCAAAAAGGCCTCCAGGACCTTGTCGTGGGAGGAAAGGAGGGAAGAGAGGAAGAAAAGAGCCTCGGCGTCCGAAACGGGATCCGGGCTTTTGAGGATTCCTTCCCTGGATTTTTCCTTCGCGCTTTTCAAAGACAATCTGGAAGTTTGGCCCCTCAAGACTGCTTGCCCCCTTCGGAGCCGATCCTGCCTATGGCCAAATCGGCCATCGAAGAGCGGCTGGCGGGATCCTTAAGCTCCGTTCCCAATATTTTGGAGGCGAGGGCCGTGGCCATATTCCCCACTTCTTCGCTCAAATCCGACATGGCCTTGGCCTTTTGGGCCTCAAGATCGGCTTTGGCGTCCTGCCTGATCTTTTCAGCCTCCGCTTTGGCCTCTGCCTGGGCGCGGGCTACAATCTGCTCGGCCTGCTCTTTGGCGTCCTTCCTGATCTTTTCAGCCTCCGCTTTGGCGGATCCTAAAAGCTCGTCGTACTGCTCCTTAAGGCTTGCGGCGTCTTTTTTCATGGCCGTAGCTTCCTCTATCTGACCTTTGATTTTCTTCGCCCTCTCGTCCATCGCCTTGTTGAACTTGGGCATGACGAATTTGGCAAAGACTATAAGAAGCACGATCAATACGACCGAAGACCAGATGAGATCGTAAACCTTAGGGAAAAACAGGCTGGATCCCGAGCCTGCTGCTAACACAACCATCGGGGCCTCCCGGAGAAATTACTGGATGAAGGCTAACACGAAGCCCAGGAGGGCTATGACCTCCACAAAGGCTATGCCCAAAAGCATGAGAACCATAAGCCTGCCGCCAAGTTCCGGCTGCCTGGCGGTTCCCTCTATGGCCTTTCCGGCTATCATGCCCATGCCGATTCCCGGTCCTATGGCGGCGAGGCCGTAGCCAATTACCGACACGCTTCCGGTCACGGCTGCGAGCGTAGTTACATCTAGCATTTGATTATCCTTTCACCTTTGACAGGTTTCTTTGCGCCTTCTTCGGCCTGATTTTTGCCTGCAATTTGGAGACTTTGACGGGATCTCCCGCCCCTACTTCCGAGTTATCGGGAATGCTAAGCATTATGTAGGCCGCCGTAAGGACGGAAAAGATGTATGCCTGAATGGCGTCCACCATCATTTCAAAGCAGGTCATTACAAATCCGCCCAGCAGGGAAACTATACCTATCCACTTGAGATCCCAGCCGGTGGAGACGAAGAACCACTGCGTTGCGGCAAAGCACAATCCCACCAAAAGGTACCCGGCGACCATGTTTATAAAAAGCCTTATCGTCAAAGAGAAGGGTCGGATTATGATGATCTCCAAAAGGTTTATAGGGACCAGAAGTATGTAGATGGGCCAGGGCACGCCTTTGGGGAGCAACTCGTCTTTGAGAAACTTCCAAAGGCCTTTTGTTCTTATGCCAGCCGTCCAGTAGGTTATAAGCGACCAAATGGCCAAGATAAGGGGCATGGCTATCGTGGTATCCGCAGCCACGTTGGCCCCCGGTATGTTCTCGCAGAAATTAAAGAGGAAAATGGAGACGAACAGGGTGACTATGAGGCTGGTATACCTTTCCCCCTGTTCCTCTCCGAGGAATTCATAGACTATGCTGCTTCGCAAAAAGTCTATTACCCATTCCACTGCGCTTTGAAACCTGCCGGGGACTACTTTGGCCCGGGCGGCCGCCACGCACATTATCAGCAAAATCAGCGCTGTTGCCACAAGCCTTATCAAAATGATGCTGTTTATGGCGAATACGGTTCCGTGAAACAAAGGGGCGTTGGGGAGCAGTTCGCTTACCGATGGAAAATCCGGTCCTGAAGCCAGCAGCAGTTCAGGCATTTTCTAGGATGGGCATTATCCCTCGCCTTCTACTCGATATCTCGTCGATTGCGCGCGATTCGTCCAAAGTAAAATCGGCGTTACACCTTTTTAATCTATAAGGATCGTCAGACAACCCGCGCCTTTTTTTGCCCCTATTGCCTATATCTTTTTTACCTGTTAGAATTATACGTATCGACGCGGGGTGGAGCAGCTCGGTAGCTCGCTGGGCTCATAACCCAGAGGTCTCAGGTTCAAATCCTGACCCCGCTACGAAAACGGGCGGGCCCTTTCGGGGGCCCGTTTCTTATTTGAAATGCAAGCCGGATATCAGCCTTCAAACTCTTTGCGGATCTCATCCCCGTTTTCATCGTAAGAGGGAGCGTCTTTTTTGGCTCCGTAGGAGTTCCATCTCCCGTACTTGAAGGGGTCCCCCAAAACCAGCTGGCCGTCAGGCATTTGTTTTACCATACCCCTGGAAACTATCTGAGGGAGGCGGCGGGTGTCGTCTATATTCAGGCAAAGCCCGCAAGGAACGCCGGCCTCGGAAATCTTCTTTTGCCATTCGGCGGCGCTGGAAGAAGAAAGCACGCCTTCCATCAGGGACTTTACCTTCTTCCAGTTCTTTTCACGCAAGTCGTTTGTGACCATATCGGGATCTTTCGCCCACTCGGGGCGTCCCAGACAGGAAGAGAGGAGCCCCCAGAGCCTGTCGTTTCCGCAGCATATGGCCACCATTTCATCCGAGCACATGAAAGTGTCGAAAGGATACATGTAGGGGTGGCGGTTGCCAATCCTCTTGGGACGCTCCCCCAGACCTAGGGAACTCATGAGCCCCTGGGCCATAAGGGAGAAAGAGGTGTCTAGCATGGAGATGTCTACGGTGGTGCCCATGCCGGTCTTTTCCCTGGCGTAAAGGGCCGTCACTATTCCGGCGTAGCCGTGGATGCCTGCCACGATGTCGGAAATGGAAGTGCCGACCCTGGTGGGAAGGCCCCCTTCGTCTTTAGGAAGGCCTGTCAGATCCATAAGGCCGCTCCATGCCTGAACCACGGTATCGTAGGCCGCCTCCTTGGACATCGGGCCCCACTGTCCGAATCCTGAAATGGAGCAGACTATAAGGCGCGGGAATTTTTTTGCCAGTTCATCCGGATCCAGGCCGTTTTTGGCCATTACCCCGGGCCTGAAGTTTTCCACCACCACGTCGGCTTTGGAAATCATCCTCATAAGGAAATCGTGATCCTTGGGATCTTTGAAATCAAGGGCTATGGACTCCTTTCCCACATTTGCGATGCGGAAGTAATCCGAAGAGCCGTCTGAGACGTAAGGGCCCATGCTTCGGGTGTCATCCCCTTTCGGGGGCCTTTCTACGTGTATCACCCTGGCTCCCGCATCCGCCAGCATCCTTGTGCAGGTAGGCCCCGAAAGCACGCGCGTAAGATCCACCACAAGGACCCCCTCCAGAGGGTAGGGCTTTGAAGGGTCTAGGCGCGGGTTTTCCTCCGCCGCCTTCTTATAGTCCGGATTTTCGTTTTCGCTCATTTTTTTATCCTCCGTATCGCAAAAAAAGGCGGGCGCCTCCGGCTTTCGCCGCAAGGCTCCCGCAACTTTCGGCCTTCCCGGGCCTTTTTTTGGGGGGGAAGGCCATTTCTCCCGTCGGCCCCAAAGGGGGCCTCCTTCAGAATTATGGCAATGCCGGCATCCGATGGATATGGGAGAAATCAGGGCTACCACTCAAAAAACCGTGGCACAAGCTTCTCCCCGCCCTACAGGGCGTGGGAGATGAGCGGTATAAGCCAGATCCACAGCACGCATGTACCTGCGAAACAGACTGTGGAAATAGCCAGCGTACTTGTGCCTTCCTTGACGTAAATATTGTTTTGACTGGAAATTATGACGCCGCTCATGGCAGGGGGGAGTCCGGTGCCGAGGGCGAGCATCTCGAGCAGTATAAGGCTGTCGGGGTGCCTCCACATTCCGCAAAGGAAGCCTATGAATACGAGGATTCCGGGCATGAGCAGAAGGCGGTAGAAGACGTTCCAGATAATTTCCCAGCTGAAGGCGAAGGTGCCGGTGGCGGCGAGGGCGACGCCGGCTGCGAGAACTGCGACGCCGGAGTTTGCCTTAGCTATAAGCTCGAAGTTCGGGGTAAGCCAGGAAGGCCACGGAATTCCGACCAAAACCCAAATGACGGCGAGGATAGGGGCGGCCGCGACAGGCTTGCAGCAAGCTCTGAGGATTGACCAGCCTGCGCCGCGGTGGATCTTCTTGCCCTTTTCGTTATATTCCTTCAGCGTCCCGTTCTTGGCCTTCTCTTCGTTAAGGTAGCTCTCGACCAAAGACACGCCGATAGGTATGGTGATTGCGTTCACCACTATGGAAATGATGCCGATCACCAGGTTAGTGTTAGTAGTATCTCCGAAAATTGGGTCAAGCACTGCAAATCCCAGGAAGCCGATGGTGGGCGATCCTGCAATAAGAGCGCATATGGCGGCTTCGGCTTTGTTGCGCTTGAACAGCCACTTGTCCAAGTAGTAGCAAACCATGAAGAGCGCCGTGACGCCGATAAAGGAGATAAGGGTCAAAACGCCGTCTTTAATGAAAAGCTTTCTTGAAGCTTTGGCGATGGAGGCAAACAGGGCGGCAGGAAGTGCTACGTCCAACACGAAGTAGTTCAAAGCCTGTCGGCCGTTGTTGTCTATGAAAGGCCTCTTTTGGCCCTTCCACTTCCAGCCCAGGCACCAGCCCAGGGCCATGATGACCAGGATTGGCACCAGGTCATCTACAATAATCTTTCCTATATTCATCAGATGCCTCAAAGATAGGAAAAATAAGGGGGAAGGTAGTTCCTGCGCTGCCCTTCCCCCCTTTCTGTAATTTGTTTACAACTTCGGCAATCTACTTGATTACCTGGGGGGCGGCGTTCTTCGGACCGCGGGCTTCGGAAATTGTTCCGTCCTTTACCATGCCTTCAATATCGCTCTCGCTGAAACCGAGGCCGGTGAGAATTTCCTTGTTGTTCTCGCCGAGATCGGGGGCGCGCTTGTAGTCGGGCTTGTAGTTGGACATCGTGAATGGAAGGCCTATGGTCTTGAAGTTTCCGCGGTTGCCTCCCTCGTCGATGGTGACGATGGTGCCGTCGGAGTTGAGATCAGGATCGTTTTCAAGCTCGTACCAATCCATGATGGGCCCGCAGGGAAGCCCCGCCTTGCTGAACTTCTCGGTGAGCTCGAACTTGTCGTAATTCTTGGTGAACTCTTCGATTTCGGCGTAAAGCTCGTCTTTGTGCAGCTGGCGGTGCTGCCAGGTGTCGAAGCGGGGATCGTCTACGAGCTGAGGCTTGCCGATGACGTTGCACATGGCCTCCCAGCTGGACTTGGGATCCTGGATGACGATGTAGACGTAGTCGTTGGGATCGGTGTCCCAGCCCTTGGCCTTGTAGCACCAGCCGATGACCTGTCCGCCTTCGGTGTTTTCGGCCCTGGGGATGGCCTTGCCCCACTTGAAGCCGGTGTTGTATACGGCGTAGTGGGGAAGGGCTCCGAGGTTGTCGAGCATGATCTGGTCGCGGAGCTTGATGCGGCAGAGGTTGATGGTGGCGTTGACCATGGACTGGTAAACGTAGCATCCTTCGCCGGTGCGGTCGCGCTGGACGAGGGCTGCGAGAATTCCCATGCACAGGTGCATTCCGGAGTTGGAGTCGCCCAGGGCTGCGGCAGACTGGGTGGGAACGTTGTACTTTCCTTCGTTCCAGCCGGTGGCGGAAGCGGCGCCGCCTGCGGACTGGGCTACGGGCTCGTAGGCCTTAACGTTTTCAAAGCGGGAGCCCTTGTTGAAGCCCTTGATGCTTCCCATGATGAGGCGCGGGTTAAGCTTGTGGACGTCCTCCCAGCCGAAGCCGAGCTTGTCTACGCCGCCGGGCTTGATATTTTCGATGAATACGTCTGCCTTCTTGAGCAGTTCTGTGAGGACTTTCTTTCCGCTTTCAGTGCGGACGTCGAGGGTGAGAGACTTCTTGTTGGCGTTGAGCTGCAGGAAGTAAAGGCCCCAGGAGTCGGCGATATCCAAAAGCTGGTTGCGGGTGGGATCTCCCGATCCGGGCTTTTCGATCTTGATTACGTCAGCTCCAAGCCATGCCAGAATCTGGGTGCAGGAGGGGCCGGACTGGACCTGGGTCCAGTCGACTACGGTGATTCCCTTCAGCGGTGCAAATTCATTCATAAATAAACACCTTTCTTTTATTTTGTCTGCGAAAGCCAATCCAAAAAGAAAGCGGGCGCCCTTCCTCACGCACTCGCGTTGGAAAGGCGCCCGCAATGATTAACTTTCTAATCGGTTTTTATTGTATATCGCAACCGGCGGTATGAAAAGATTATTTTTCGCTGGGCATTTTCACCGGTCCGTCTTCATGGAAGATGACGGGGTTGAGGTGGCCTATATGCCCGCTTTCCTTGCCCATGGAGGTGGAAAGCACGGCGTTTATGATGGTGGGCTCCTTGGAAGCGTAGGCCTCGTTTAAGGCGTCTTCCATCTCTTGGTAGGTGCGCACGTCGTAAGCCCTTCCGCCGAAGGCGCGGGCGAGCAAATCGTACTGTCCGGCGGGGTCGAGGTAGGTCGGGGAGACCATTCCTTTGATCTCCGGATCCTCTCCGTTATAGATTCCTCCGTTGTTGCAGATGACTACGGTGATGGGAAGGCGGTACCTGCACATCGTCTCGGCTTCCATTCCGTCAAAACCGAAAGCGGAGTCGCCCGCGAGGTCTATCACTGGCCTTCCGGTCTCCACGGCTGCGGCAATGGCGTAGGGAAGGCCTACTCCCATGACTCCCCAAGTCCCGGTATCGAGGCGGTGGCGGGGCTGGAAGATGTTGATGACGTCCCTGCCCACGTCAAGGGTGTTGGCTCCTTCGGAGACGAGGTAGGTATCGGGGTTCTTCGCTATAAGGTCTCGAATCGGGAGCATGGCACCATAGAAGCCCATGGGCACCTTGCCCTTCCCGGCCTCTTCCGCCTTGCTCATCTTTTCTACGTTGGATGCCTTCTTGGCGGCAATTTGATCCAGCCAGTCCTGGGGGGCCTTGT
>JAGBQM010000035.1 GCA_017632855.1 Aeriscardovia sp. | reverse complement strand
TTCGCCCACGAGGATGGGGTTGTTCTTGGTGCGGCGCGAAAGAATCTGCATGACGCGCCTTATTTCCTGGTCTCTTCCTATAACCGGGTCCAGCTTCCCCTCGGAAGCGGCTTTTGTAAGGTCGGTGGAGTACTTTTCAAGAGCCTTGTAGTTGTCTTCGGCATCCGGGCTTGTCACATGCCCTTCTCCCCTGACGCCGGGCAGGGCTTTTAAGATAGCTTCTTTTGTGGCTCCGGCATTTCTAAGTATTTCTCCAGCCTTGTCCTGGCTGGCGGCAAGGGCGTCCAAAATGTGTTCTGTAGACACGTATTCGTCATCTAGCCCCCCCATGATCTGGCCCGCTTCGGTCAAAACCTGGTTCAAGGCAGGGGAGGCTGTGGGGTTGCCGTTTCCGCCCGTAGCTCTCGGAAGGGAGGCCAGGGCGTTTCTTACCTGGGTGCCGATGGAGGAGGGATCGGCCTTCGCGGCTTCCAAAATTCCCTTCACCAGGCCGTTGTCCATCCTAAGAAGGGAGTCTAGAAGGTGCAGGGGGGTGACCTGAGGGTTTCCGGCGGCAGAGGCGTCCTGGATCGCGTCCCCTAATACCTTTTGCGATAAGTTAGTCAGTTTTTCATCACTCATATAAACATGCCTTTCTTCTGAGTAGAGATAACTTGACCGGGGCCCGATTTATTCCTAAAGGGTTGTCTACAAATGTAGACAAATGTGTTATCATTTTTCCCGTGACTTCTTGTAAATGCTCCATTTCAGGGTGCGAATGGCAAGTTATGGCCCTCCTTTGGCAGGGCCCTTCCTGCTCGAGGCAAATATGCGAAAAGTGCGCCGACAAATTCGGCTGGTCTCCTTCCACGGTAAAAACCTACCTCTCGCGCCTTGTGAAAAAAGGATTTGCGGAAGCTGAAAAAAAACGGGGATGCTTTGAATACAGGGCAAAAAAGAGCCAGGGAGAGTGCATGCAGGAGAGGACAGAAAAGCTGGCCGAAGAGACCTGCCTGTGCGATCAGAAGGCGATGATTTTGGATCTTATAAAAAACTGCCCCCTTTCCCCCAAGGATGCAGAGGAGATAAAGAAGGCGCTGGATGAAAAAATAAGCCGCGCAGAGGAAGCCGGAGAAATTGAAAGGTGCGGATGCAAAGGAGGGAAAAATGGCTGCGGATGCTGAAAAGCAGGAGACTTTTGGAATTTCCGGAATGGTATGCGCTTCATGCGCCCAGACAATAGAAAAAGCCGTAAGGTCCCTTCCCGCCGTCAGCTCGGTGTCGGTAAACCTTGCCACCGAAAAAATGAACGTAGTTTTTAACCCGTCCATGGCTTCGGGAGAAGACATAGAGAAAAAGGTCAAAGACGCAGGATACGGGGCAAAGCCCATCGAGGAGGCTTCAAAGGCCCTGGCCGCAAAAAAGGCTGAAAAGAAGAGGGAGCTTAAAAACCTCCAGATTCGTTTTTGGGTTTCGGCGGGGCTGTGCGTGCTGCTGCTTTATATGGCCTTCTACGGACCTTTGCCCTACTGGCTTTCATCTCCCATCCCCTTCTCGGTAGTTCAGCTCGCGCTT
>JAGBQM010000002.1 GCA_017632855.1 Aeriscardovia sp. | reverse complement strand
CGTTCGGTTATGGGGTTTGTCTGGACCGCCCTCGCTTCAGGGTTCTTTGTGATGTGTATGGATTCTTACCTCGGCGGGATTTCCCAACGCTATATAAGCGACTTTGGAGTGGCATTTGTGCTGGCCGCGATTTGCTGCTATTTTTCGCTCTTCCCAGTCCCCGGGAGGCGTTTGACACCCGGATACAAGCTGTTAATTTTAGCTTCCGTGGTAATAGTATGCCTTTGCCTGATCTTGGAATTTTTTGAGACCTTCACTGTGGGCAGGTATGGATCTCTACTTTCCTACTCCCCGCAACATTACTTCCCCGTTAAAGACTGGTTCCTCTTCCTCAGCTGATTGGAGTTGCAAATGAAGCCTGAGATAGCTGTGCTGATACCCTGCTACAACGAAGGGCAGACTGTAGGAAAAGTAGTCAGGGATTTTAGAGAGGCTCTTCCCGAGGCCACAGTGTACGTTTATGACAATAACTCCACCGACAACACTTTCCAGGAGGCTTTGGCGGCAGGGGCAGTCGTCAGGAAAGAACCCATGCAGGGCAAAGGGAACGTGGTGCGCAGCATGTTCCGCGACATTGACGCCGACGTTTACCTCATGGTCGACGGGGACGACACTTATCCTGCTGAAAGCGCCAGGGCGATGGTGGAAAAAGTATGGGTAGAAGGCTACGACATGGTCATAGGCGACAGGCTTTCCTCCACCTATTTTTCAGAAAATAAGCATTTTTCCAGAAGTCTGGGAAATGAGATGGCCAAATGGTGGATCAATTTCCTCTTCCATTCTCACCTTCACGATATACTTACCGGCTATCGGGCAATGAGTTTCGAGTTTGTAAAAACCTATCCCACCCTCCATCCGGGCTTCGAGTTGGAGACGGAAATGACTATGCAGGCCTTGGATAAAAGGTGTAAGGTCATAGAAATCCCCATAAAGTTCAGGGAAAGGCCAGCCGGGTCATTTTCAAAAATGAAGCCCTTCTCGGACGGTCTCGGGGTGGCCAGATCCTTCTATGTCATGGTATCCCGTTTCAGGCCTGTGATCTTTTTCGGGCTTATTGCCTCCCTTCTCTTTGTTCCGGCCATAGGGCTGTGGATCTGGGGAGGAGTTGTATTTGGGCAGCTCTCCCCTATATCTGAAATTTTCATCCTCATAGGTGGAGCCCTTTGTGCATTGTGTGGATTTTTCAGCCTGGCTGTGGGGGCAGTTTTAAATATGCAGGCTAAGCATGCCAGAGAAAAATACATTATCGACTGCAACTTCTTTGCGCTCAAGAGGAAGGAAATGAAAAGGGCTTAATTCCATGTAAAACCCACACCCTTTTCGTTAAACTTTGATTAAAAGGCATCAAGGGAGGGTCAATTGAGCAAAATAAAGTTCGCAAATATCATTTTTAAAAATCCTCTACAGGAGGAGCGCCACTCCAGGCTCTTCTACAGAGGCAACGGAGAAGCATGGGAAGAGGACGGATCGCGGTTTCTTTCGCCAAAATCCCACTTCGACTTCACCACTTACTTCAATTCCCTTTCGGTAGGAAAATTGCGACTTTATAGCTCTGCCTCCTCTTTTTCCCTCCATTTGGAGCTGAGAGGGGGAGCGTGCGAAGTACATCGCGGAAGGGCTGGCAACTTTTCCCACGAAGCTGAATTTGAAGGCAAAGGAATGCAAGTACAATCTTCTTCAGATTGGCAGATCTTGGACATCCCGTTTGATCCCAAGGGTGACGATGTTCTTTTGAGTTTTGCCCTAGAAACCTTTGGAGAAAAAGTAGAAGCCGGAAACTGTTATTGGGAACTGGAAACGTCTGAGACTCGGGAAACGCGCCTTGCCATAATCTCAACTACTTTTAAGAAAGAGGCTTACATCCGAAAGACAATAAAAAACCTAAAGGATGGCTTCTTCTCCAAATTCCCCGATTCCCATTTTTTCGTTATAGATAACGGTCGTACCCTGGATCCCTCTCTTGGAGACGGAAATATTGACATTCTTCCCAACCCCAACGTAGGGGGTTCGGGGGGATTTGCCAAGGGGATGTTGGAGGCGCTCAGACAGGAAGGCCGCTTCACACATGTCCTTCTGATGGATGACGATGTGGAAGTATGCGCGGAATCGGTGCAGAGAACCGCGAAGCTTCTGTCCATCCTCAGGCCAGAGTGGAGAGATGCCTTTGTTGCGGGAGCAATGCTCAATCTTGATAATAAGAACCTGCAGATGGAAGATACGGGCTTTATGACTCCCGAAGGGCGTTTTGCCCCGCAAAAGCCGGTATTTGGCATGGATCAGGTGGAAGGACTCATCAGAAACGAGACTTTCCGCCCCCTGCAGGAGATGAAGTCTCAGGGATACGCTTCCTGGTGGTACTGCGCCATACCCGTTGAGGAGATAAAGCGGGTAGGGATGCCACTTCCGCTGTTTTTAAGGGGCGACGATGCGGAGTATTCGCTTAGAGCTGGAGCAAAACTCATTACCATGAACTCCATCGGCCTCTGGCACATGGCCTTCCAGGTGAAGTACAGCGCAGCTGTTGAAAGATATCAGGTCGTTAGAAACGTCTTTGCCGCACGTTTTGCCACTGACTTTGCTCCTGCATCCGATTTTCTTCTCGATATGAAAAATTCCATCAGGCTGGAACTTAAGAAGTTTGGATATGACAATGCTTCGCTTGTTCTCGACGGCTTTGAAGACTTTTTAAGAGGCCCCAGATTTCTCTCTAATCCCTTGAGAGTGGAGGAGGCTTTCGAGAGAGCTAATAAGGCTCAGGAGCAGATGCTTGACTTTTCTACTCTTCAGGCCCGGGCTCGCAATATTCCAGAGCTTCAGGATTTTGACGTGTATTCTCTCACTTATCAAGACATCCATACCAGCAGGCCTAGGTTGATTTCAGAGAGAATTTTTGATTTTGCCGTTCAAAACGGCCAGAGATTCGTGCGCACGCCCGGAGAAGGCTATGCCGTTATCCCCTCTGAAGGATGGGAGTACCCGGCGGGAAAAATTCGGGGGAAGCGCGTGCTTGTCCTTATAGATTGGTTCAACCGGAAAGGCTGCATAAGGACAAAGGACCGGGAACGCTTTGAGCAGATTTCAAAGAGGTACGCTAGGGACATGCGCTACTTTAAGACTCATACTGCGCATCTCAGAAATATCTGGTCTTCAGCCGGCGCAACTTTCACTACTCCCGCCTTCTGGGAGGCCTATCTCAAAAGGGCCAAGACTCTTGAGGAATAAAGTATGTTTTCAGGAGTTGGAATATAGAATCAAATTAGGAGAAAATTCCCTCCAACAAGGAGAAATCTATGAAATACATGGCACAAGAGGATGGGGCCAGGGCGCTTAAGAGCGCCGGAGACCTCAGCGCCCTTTCCGGCAAGAAAGTCCTGGTGCTTGGGGCCACCGGAATGGTCGGATCGGTTCTTTCTTACGCCCTGACCAAGGCCGGGGCTCTTGTCACTGCCGCCGGCAGGGATGCCAAGCTTTTGGACGAAAGGCTTTGCGGCGAATGCATGAAGACCATGGAGATCTTCGATATCACCAATCCCGTCATCATCCGCCAGGCCATGACCTCCGACACTTTTGATTTCATCGTGGACT
>JAGBQM010000034.1 GCA_017632855.1 Aeriscardovia sp. | reverse complement strand
CACTCCCTAGTTTTAGGAAAGGGCCCCAAAGTGGCCGAATCTGAAAAGGGGCAGGAAAGAAAAGAAGGGACAATCTACTTGCCGCCTTCGGAATATTCCAAGTGCCGCCTTATGGCTGGCTTTTTCCCTTCCCGCCTTTTCAATGATGGCATAGCTGAGGCTGTGATGACGGCTCAAGATCCCGACACCGGCCTCCATCTCAAGGGCAAGGCTGATTTTCTTCCCTGCTCTTTGGATTCTGACGGGGTTTACCGGATTCGGGACTACAAGACGACTTGCAAGGATTCTTTGGCTTTTTCCAAGTCCGTATTCGATCCCACCCTCCGTTACGACATCCAGGCCGTTTTTTATATGAAGCTTTTTAGGCTCTGCACAGGCTATGAAGGCCCCCTGGGATTCCAATTTGTGGTGCAGGAAAAGAGCGAGCCGTATTCGGTGTCTTTGTGGGACATTGACGAGAGGAGCAGCTGGGTAAAAAAGAGCATGGTTTCAATGGCCTCCGCCTTGCGCTCTTTGGCGGAATTTAAACAGAGCCATGGGGAATCTTGGGTGCAGGATGCAATGGATCTGGATCCAATATTCGAGTTTGATGCCTGCCCAGAGCCCTGGCAGGCCAGGGAGATTTATTCGGAGGCATTGTGATGGATGAGCTTCATATCGTCAAAAAGAACCGTGTAGCTTCGGCTGGAAGGTTCTCTTACGCTTACGCTGATTTGGCAGCCGTTATAGAGTGCATAGGGAAGATGGGACTTGAAGCCGAACAGGATGTGCAGTATGCAGGCGAGAACCCGTTTATTCCTCTAGGTGGGGTGATGGTATGCGGAATGGTGTGTACAAGGACGAGAAAGAAGGGAGAATCCCAGTGGGGCGAGTGGATGGCGAAGGTGCCGATTATAGTCGATATGCGCCAGGGGTCCGAGAGGCAGAATGTGAACCAAATCTACGGAAGCGCATTGAGCTATGCCAGACGGTACTCTTTTACCCTGGCCTGCAGCCTGGCTACAGAGGATGACGATGGGCAGACTGCCTCAGCTAGAAAGGCCCCGGCCTATTCTTCACCCGTGCGCCAGATTCGCCCTTCCCAGTCCGCATCTTCTGCCCATCCGCCTGTCCAATATACTTTCGAACATGTTCAGCAGTAGGCCTTGCGCTTCCTGAGCATCGCCTTTGCGCGCTTTTTTGCAAGCCTCAAACTTTGTGGCATTGGGGGTTTGGGGCGTTTTGTTTCCGCCTGATTTCTAGATTTCTAATTCATACTTTATGACGGCAACAAGAGACAGCCCTTCGGGCCATTAGATTTGATAACTTTTCTTTATAAGGCCGCTATTGTTTTAAATAGCAGGTTATTAAAAGGGCATTGGAATTAGTACCTGTCGTCAAATATCCTTTCTTCCAGCCCCTTTCTCACGCACTCGCCGATTATGTCGCACACTTTCAGACCCGTCTTCGCTGAGATGACTTTCACTTGTTGAAGGAGGTCTTTGTCCATGACGGTGGTGAGT
>JAGBQM010000033.1 GCA_017632855.1 Aeriscardovia sp. | reverse complement strand
GGTATTATGCCCGCAGATCCGTTTGTGGGGGCGGTTATTATCCTTCCTCCGTCAGCGTTCTCTTCGTTTACCGCCATGGCGAAGACTTCCACCCACTCGCTGGCGGCCGTATTTCCTCCAACGGTGGACTTGAGCGCCTTTAGATCCTCCGGGTTCAAGGTAAAGGGATCTTTTAGCCCCTTTAAAAGCTGGCGGGAAGCGCCCGGAGCCCTTCTTGGAACGTGGAGGACCCCAGGCAGCTCTTTGGCCGTGGAGTGTACGCCGTCTGCCACGCAGGCCAGCATCGTATCCCACACGACTTTCATCTTGGCGTCTATTTCGTCCTTGGGCCTTACGCTTAGCTCGTTTTCAAGCACAATCTGAGCTATGGACTTGCCCTCTTTTTTTACCATTCCCTGCAGTTCTTCCATAGTGGAAAATTCAAAGGGAGATGAAAACGCCACGTTTCCGGTAGAGAGATCCCCTATCTCCCCCTTTTCTTCAGGCTCGGTTTTGAGAAATCCGCCACCTTGAGAATGGAATCCCTCCAAAAGCTGGCGCGCAGTTATAATGTTCACTTTGTCAGCCTCAGGATGAGCGATTCCGCTTTTTTCAAGTTGTTCTTGGGTGGTTGTAAAGCCTCCGCCTACCGAGTAGACAATGAGGTGGGAAATTTCCCTTCCTTCTTTATCAAAGGCCTGATAGAAGAGAGCGTTTAGATGCAAGGCCAGGCGCTGATCAAAGTCAAATTCGATATCTCCCCCTTCAAAGCGTATGGGTTTGTGCCTTCAAGGAGCAGAGTTTCCTTCTCCTCCCCTCTTTTCAATCCGTCTCCGACTTCTAAGTCGCAGGTTTCGCCCTGCGCCCTTCCAACACCGCAAAAAAGGCCCTGCCGGCGGCATGGCCTTTCCCCGTGAGGGCTAAAATCTTAAAAGGGCAATGCGCGCCCTTTCGGATTTTTCAAAATTTCCGGTTTTTCCAAAAGATCCAAAAAAGTAAAAGAGGCATTCAAGGATACCGAAGTGTGGAAAGAAGAAGAGCCCGTCCCAATTTTGCAGATATCGAAAATGCTCGGAACGCTTCCATTTTATGGAGGTTACAATGTCGGGATACAAAAAAGTGCACTAGGCAGGATTCGAACCTGTAACCTTCTGATCCGTAGTCAGATGCTCTAATCCGTTGGGCTACTAGTGCATTGAGCTTCTTGCTCGCTTTATAGTCTACATCCCCCCGTTTTGTTTTGCAACTAAAAGCTGGCAAGATCCAACGGCATGGAGGAATCTATGGAGGCGTCCATGGGACTGAAAGTAACTCCTTCTTCCAAAAGGTCGGCTCCAAGTAGGGATACCATAGCCCCGTTATCCGTGCAAAGGGGGAGGGAAGGGATGCGAAGCTCTATTCCGTTCTCCTCGGCTTTCGCCTTCAGTTTGGAACGCAGCTGGGAATTTGCGCTAAAGCCCCCTCCTACAACCAGCACCTTGGAACCGAAATGCCTGCAGGCTTCAATGGCCTTACGGCTTAAAACTTCCGCCACGCTTTCGGCTAAAGATGCGCAGATGTCTTCTACGGGAAGAGGCCTGTTTTCTTCCCTCATCTTTTCTATAGTCCTAGCCACGCTCGTCTTTACTCCCGAGAAGCTGAAGTCGAAAAGGCGATCTTTTCTTCCCCTGAGGCCTTGGGGCACCTTTATGGCGAAGGGATCCCCCTTCTTGGCAAGGCTGTCTATAGCGGCTCCGGCCGGGTAGGGAAGGCCCATCAGCCTTCCTATCTTGTCGAAACACTCGCCTGCGGCGTCATCCAGAGTGGATCCGGCCACGAAAATGCGCGAAGGGAACTTTTCCAGCCTGAAAAGGGTGGTATGCCCTCCGGATACCACCAGCCCTGCGCAATTGTCAGGGATTTTTCCAAATTCCGCTTCGGAGGCCGCCAAGTGGGCGATAACGTGGTTTAGCGCAAAAAAGGGCTTTCCGGATCCCAAAGCCAGGCCTTTGGCGCCGGAAGTCCCCACGGCCAGGCACCCCGCAAGTCCGGGTCCCGCCGAAACCGCTATGGCATCAATGTCTGAAAGGGAAAGGGAAGAAGAAGAAAGGGCGTTTCGTACAACCGGGGCGAAGGCCTCAAGATGGGCCCGGGAGGCGATTTCCGGGATGACTCCCCCGAATCTGGCATGAAAATCCATGGAAGAAGCTACGGCGTTGGAGAGGATTTTCCTGTCGCTTCCCTCTGCCTCGCACACTGCCGCAGCCGTCTCGTCGCAGCTTGACTCTATCCCCAAAACTTTTATAGCCATCAGCCTTCCAAGTCCTTTTCCATTATGAAGGCGTCGGAAGAGGGGTAATACCCTTCTATTCTTCCCCGCGTTTTAAAGCCGAATTTTTTGTACAAGCGAAGGGCGGAGGCGTTGTCGCATGAAACTTCCAAAAGGCATTTTTTCTTTCCCATGCCTCTGGCCAAAGAAAGGAGGGAAAAAAGCAGAGAGGAGCCCAGGCCCTTGCCTTGAAAATCAGGTTCGACGTCTATGGAAAGGATATGGGCAAAAGGGCCTGAAGCGTCCATTGCGGCCCAGCCCTCCGGTTTCTCCCCTTCTTCTACAAGAAACCTGCGCCCCGGCAAGAAGGCTTCCCGCATATCCTCTTTTTCCCACGCGGAATCCGAAAAAAGCCTGCAGTCCAAGTCATGCGCCCAATCCAAGTCGCCCTTTTCCATATTCCTGATCAAAACAGGCTCCACAAAAGGTTGCTTGCCGAAATTTCTGAAGGGGCGTCCTTTTTATCCTCAAAAAGGGGGATGGCGTCCGCATCCCTAAGGTAGACGGGTACCGGAGGGAGAGGCCTTTTTTGTACCGATTCGTGCATGCTTTCCAGCCACTTTCTCGATCCTGCGGGCCTTTTCAGGCTTTCAAAGTCCGCTCCAACTTCCCTTAAGGCGCCTTCTATCTTTTCAAAGTAGGATCCGCCCAGGCCCGCCAGAAAGAAGGGGCGGCCTAAAGCCATGCAGGCCTCGGCTATTTTCGGGGGGGAGGATATGTCCATGGAAGAAATTTCCCCGCCTCCTTCGTCGAATATCTGAAAATAGGCCTGCCGGCGCCTAGCGTCGTTTACGGCCGCTACGGGACCTGCAGCGCCCTCTTTTCTGGCCCAGATTTCTTCCGCAAAAAGAAGGCCGCCTGCAGAAAGCGGGAGGGATCTGGCGAGGCTGAAGCCTGTGGCGAAAGCCATTCCCGCCCTAAGGCCCGTAAAGGGGCCGGGGCCTGCCATGACTTCCACGCTTTCCACTTCTTCCCCGCACTCTGCAAGGGCCCTTTGAGCCAGAGGGGCGAGCTTTTCTACGTGATCGGTACTGGATTCCACCCAGAAGGGATCCCGGCCCAAAATTCCCACCGTCAAAAAATAGGTGGTGTCAACTAACAAAACTGCCAAAAACAGCCTCCACGCTCTTCTCAAACCCTTCAAGGCCTTTAAAGCCCTTTGAAGTGAAGGAAACCGACCTCAGGTTTTCCCTCTCCATATTCCTTTCAAAGTCCACGTAAAGGATGCGATCGGAAAGGGGCTCGGCTATTTTGTCCCCCCATTCGGCCACTACCAAAGCGTTGTTCCCTTCAAAGTCGTCTTCAATGCCCAAAGCCTCGAACTCTTCGAAGATGTCCCCGCCGCGGGCTTTCAGCCTCCAGGCGTCTACATGTATGAGAAGGCCCTTTTTTCCGTCTTTGAATTGTATTTTCACTTCCCTTGCCAGAGTGAAGGTGGGCGAGATTATAGGCCTTTCAGCTTTCAAGCCTTCACCCAAACCCTGGGTAAAGGTGGTTTTCCCCGCCCCCAAAGGTCCGCGTAAAATCAAAAGGTCTCCGGGAGAGAGGAAGGGGGAGAGGAGTTTTCCCAACTCTTTGGTCTCCCCTGAATTTTTCGTCTCAACCTTCATCTTTTCCATCGGGCTCCTTTGCAAACGGTTACGAGCGCCTTGTAAATAAGGTCTATGCCCTCCTGGGGGGAGGAAGAATTGAGGGCCAGATTGGCTTCGGAAAGGAGGGAAAAGGAGGAAGCCCATGCCGCCGGAGAAAGGGAGGATTCCCTTTTCATGCACTGTTCTCTGAATTTGTAGTCCAAGGCCCCTATGACGGCTATGGGAGGTTCGCCTTCGGAAAGCACCTTTCTGAGATCCGACAAAGCCGACCTGTCTCCGGCCAGGGCCTTTTTTGCGGCGTCAAATGCCGTAAGGCGTACAGACAGCCCGGTAGCCGCGAAAACGTCTTCTTTGCTGACTTTTCTCCGGCACTCAGAAAGGAGCTGAAGGCAAAAGCCCACCAAAACGGATCCGTCTTCCACGCTTTGGGCCAGGAGGGCGCACGCCGCAGGCTCTATTTTCCCCCCTTCGATCTGAAACAGCTTTTTAACCATGTCTTCTCTGGAAAGGTAGTCCGGCTGGGGATAAAAAGCCGTCTTGCATCCCGCCTTCTCCAGCGCCTTGCAGGCCTTGCTCCTTGCAAACTTGGAATCGGCCGTGACAAGGAGGATTATATCGGAATCCGACTTTAAAAATCCCTCCAGGATCTTCAGGTACTCAAATTTTACTTCCTGAAGGTCTTTTAAAATCACAAGTTTTGAAGAGGAAAAAAGGCTGGGCCCCAAAGCTTCCCTTATTTGCAGGGGGGAAGAAAGGTCGGAAAGTTCCACCACTTCCCTCCCGTCCGACTCAAGCTCTCCTTTTAGCTTTCTCATAAAGTGGGAGCTTAAGGCTTCCTGTCCTGCAAACAGCACCATTTTCCCCCGAGGTACTTGGGGGAGGGCATAATCAAATCTGCTCATGCTCCCAGTATTTTTCCTGTTCCGGCTGCTGGTAGTGTATGGCATGGTTCGCTTCTTTTACGAAATCCTCGTTTACGGCAAAAGAGGCGTCGTCGATCTGCCTGACGGGAATTACCCATCCCCCCCTAGTCTCATAGACTTCGTCGGCATCTTTCAGCTTGTCCATGGAAAGCTTTTCGTAGCGCGTTTCCATTCCCAGCCTCTTGGCGTAAGCGAAAAGCTCCCTTTGACTTGTGCTCCAAACGATCCCTATGGAGGGATCGGGAGTCAGCCAAAGGGATCCGAACCTGGCCACAATGGCCGCATGCGTGCACTCCAGGGCGAAGCCGTCAGTAGTTTCAAACACTACGTCGTCTACCCCTCTTCTTGCAGCTTCCCTTTCCGCCGACATATTCACAAGGTAGCTCATGCTCTTTATGCCAAGAAGCAAGTACGGGTAAAGCTCGGCAGCGTCGCTCGCCCTTCCGGAAGAAACGGAGGAAAGGGAGAGAGGGGCGGTAGAGTGTTCGGTTCCCTCCCCATCCATATAAATCCACGCTCCGGGGACCCCTGCTTTCTTTTCTTTTCCAATACCGGTCTTGGGATCGAAGCCCCTGGAAATGAAAATCCTAAGCATGGGATCTTTGCTGTCGCCCTCGTACCTGGCTATCACGTCCTCGCAGGCCTCTCTAAAAGCCTCAATTTTAGCGGCGGGAAATTCCAGAGTTTTGGTGTGGGAAACCAGCCTCTCAAGGTGAAGGGGAAGGGAAACCGGAATTTTTCCGTCTATCACGCTTATGGCTTCAAAGAAGCCGTCCCCCCGGGAAAATCCGAGATCGAAGCAGCTTACCTGGAAGAGGTTGGGATCGGCGTAGATAAGGTGGCTTTCAGAAGTGGGTCCCCCTTTTGGAGAATCGACGTCAAAAAGCTCTCCTGCCACTCCCCGGGCAAGCACTATGGAAGCCATTACTTCTCCTTTCTTCCGCTCCTGGTGACGAGCGAAACAATCTTGGGCGCCCTGCAAATGATTTTGAGGGGATCTTCCCCTCCCAGCCACTGTTGCACGGATTGCTGGGAGAGGGCGAGCTTCTCAAGATCTTCTTCGGATATGTCTGAGGGAACGGAAAGGCGGCATCTCACTTTTCCGTCCACCTGCACTACCGCCACCGTTTCTTCTTCCCTGTACTCTTCGGCCTTGGGCCAGGGGGTAAGCGAAAGGGTGGAAGAATGCCCCAGCTTTTCCCACAGCTCTTCGCAGATATGGGGGGCTATGGGGAAGAGCATCTTCACCATTCCCTCCGCAGCCTTCCTTGGACACGCCTGAAGGGAAGTCAGGCGGTTGTTTAGCACTATAAGCTTGGCGATGGCGGTATTGGGCCTCATCTCTTCCATGTCTGCGCTGACGCCCTCTATCGTCTTATTTAACAGCTTTGCGGTCTTCGAGTCCATTTCCTCCGAGACGCGCGCTTCTCCGGTTTCTTCGTCTATAACGTTTCTCCACAGCCTTTGGAGGAACCTTTGCGATCCTGCCACGTCCTTCAAATTCCACGGCCTTGACTCTGAAAGGGGGACCATGCTCATTTCGTAGACCCTGAAAGTGTCGGCGCCGTAGTTTTCATACATCTCGTCGGGGGTGACCATGTTCTTCAGTGATTTGCCCATTTTGCCAAATTCCCTGTTTACTCTTTCCCCTTCGAAGTAAAAGACTTCTTTCCCTTCCTCAAATCTCGACTCTATTTGGGATGCCGGCACATACTGGCCGCGGCTGTCGGTGTAGGCGTAAGCCTGGACGTAGCCCTGGTTGAAAAGCTTAAAGAAGGGTTCCCTTGAAGAAAGGTAGCCCAGATCGTAAAGCGCCTTATGCCAGAACCTGGCGTAAAGCAGGTGCAGCACAGCGTGTTCCACTCCGCCTACATACAAATCCACTCCTCCCAGCTCGTTGGATTCGCCGTTATGGAAGGGGGAGAGGAAGTAGCGATCTTCTTTCGGGTTTACAAAGTGCTTATCGTCGTCCGGTGAAAGGTAGCGAAGGTAGTACCAGCAGCTTCCCGCCCAGTTGGGCATGGTGTTGGTCTCCCTCCTGTACTTTTTAGGCCCGTCTCCCAAATCCAGCTCCACTTCCACCCACTCTTCGTTTCTGGCCAGAGGGGCTGTGGGAAGGGAGGAAGAATCGTGGGGGTCAAAGCTTTTGGGCTTGTAGTCGGGTAGGGAGGGCAGATCTACGGGGAGGGCGGAATCCGGAAGAAGGTGCTCCACCCCGTCTTCGGAGTACACTATGGGGAAGGGCTCTCCCCAGTAGCGTTGCCGGGAGAAAAGCCAGTCGCGGAGCCTGTAGCGTTGCTCCCTTTCCCCGATCCCCTTTTCTTCAGCGTCTTTTAAAGCTTCCTCTTCCGTATCAAAAGCCGAAGGGGAAGGATTTTGATCTATAGAGTGGATTCTGGCAAACTTCGCGTCTTCTTCCCCTTCGATTCCCAGATGAGGCTCTGAAACGTAGTCCGATACGAATACGGGGACGCTTTTTTCTCCCGCCTTAACAAAGAGGCCGGAAAAAACGCCGTCCATGCTGTGGGCAAGAGGGTAAGGGTGCGAGGCCTTGAAAGAAGAAAAGAGGCCTTTAGGGGAAGGGGCGCCTTCTTTCCACTCTTCCTTTGTCCCTTCAGGCCACTTCTCCGGGAGGTCGAAAGAAAAGGAGGAGGGGAGGATGAGGAAGGAAGGGTGGGAAAGCAAAGAGGGGCAGGAGAGGAAAACGTCCGCTTTTTTCCCTGAAACTTCCAAAGCGACTTTGAGGCCTTCGCATTTCCCTATCCAGTTTTTCTGCATCGCCTTCACGGTTTCGGGCCAGTCGAGGGTTTCAAGGTCTTCCAAAAGCCTATCCGCATAGGCGGTAATCCTCATCGACCACTGCTTGAGCCTCTTTCTATATACCGGCCAGTTGCCCCTCTCGCTCTTCCCTTCCCGGGTCACTTCCTCATTTGCCAAAACCGTTCCAAGGCCCGGGCACCAGTTCACGAAGGAATCTGAAATGTAGGCGAGGCGGAAGGAGTTTAAAACTTCGCTCTTTTCTTTTTCGCTCATCTCTTCCCAGGGCTTTTGGGCCTTCCTCTTCCCGCTCTCAAATTCCTTCACGAGATCCTCTATAGGCCTTGCGCACCCCTTTTTCCCGTCGGGGCGCAAAAAATCGGGATCGTAGTAGGAAGAGTAAAGCCTGGCAAAAATCCACTGCGTCCACTTCATATAGTCGGGGTCGGTAGTGGCAAAGCTCCTGCGCGGATCGAAACTGAGTCCCAGGCGCGAAAGCTGGCGGCGCATATTGGCTATATTTTCTTCGGTGGTTTTACGGGGGTGCTGCCCTGTGGCTATCGCAAACTGCTCTGCAGGAAGGCCAAAGGCGTCAAAGCCCAAAGCGTGCAACACGTTGTAGCCCTGCATGCGCTTGAAGCGGGAGACGAAATCGGTGGCAATGTAGCCTAAGGGGTGCCCTACGTGCAGGCCTTTTCCGGAGGGGAAGGGAAACATGTCTAAAACCGTGTAGGGCTTTCTATTTCCGGCGTTTTTCCCCTCCCCGTCGGTAAGGAGCCCCTCGGCGTTGGCAGCGTAAAAACACCCTTCTTCGGCCCATTTCTTCTGCCATTTAAGCTCTATTTTTTCGGCCAGAGCCGGGGTATACCTCCAAGAAGGCGAATCAATCATTTTTTCCCATCCCTTCGCTTGCTGTCTCCTGGCTGTCTTGGGCTGAAAGCGTTGAAGGCATATTGAAAGAAGTTATCCTGTAGCCCGTTTGCCCTATCGTAGCCTTTAAGTCGTTCTCCCACGTTCCTGAAGTCATCATCAGCTTTATGTCCTGGTTTATCTGGTACACGAGGTCGGGGGAATCTTTCTTGACGGCAATTCCCATATATTCCGTGGCAAAGCCGTTTCCGACGATCTTCAAGTACCCTCCGCCTTTGAACTTGTTCAGGGCGCTTAAAAGCACTCCGCCCGCGCTGACGGCCTCCACGCTTCCGTCAAAAAGTTCGGTTACGCACTGGGGGGCCGAGGGCAGGGTGTGAATGGACACCCCGGATCCCAATGCGCTTTTAATTACGTTCTCGGCCGCCGATCCTCCCGTTACGCATACGCTTTTGCCCTTTAGATCCTGAAGGGAAGTTATGGAAGTGTTTTTGTCGCTCACGAGCAGCTTCTGGCTCTGCACAAGATAGGGCCCTGCAAAATCCACTTCTTCCTTGGATTCGGCGGTTATGGGGTATCCTCCTATAATCATGCCCACTACCCCGTTGTTCAGATCCGACACGCTTTGGCCGGGGGGAACCTGTTTCCAGACTATCTGCTTATAAGAGTAGCCGAGCTTGTCTGCAACGTACTCGGCCACATCCACGTCAAAACCGGAATACTTATTCCCTTCGCGAAGGGAGAGGTAGGGAAGATCGGTGGGAATGCCGATTGTAATGGTGGGCCCCGTAGACTGGGCCACGTCTTCCATTCCGTTTCCGCACGCCGCCAGAAGGAACATGGAACCGATTAACGCGATCGCGGCTGCAACTTTTGCCACTTTAGCGAGTTTCATTTATCCTCCACAGCCGTGCGATTTTCATAATTTGATTTTACCTTTTGAAATTTTGAGGCCGCAGGGCATAAAAAAGTGGAGCTAGCCGGATTCGAACCGGCGACCCTCTCCATGCCATGGAGATGCGCTACCAGCT
>JAGBQM010000032.1 GCA_017632855.1 Aeriscardovia sp. | reverse complement strand
GCTCACGCATCTGTTCTCCATGGATTAAGTCACAGTAAATGCCTTTAGACTCTCCGGAGACCTCTTTGCCGCGAAGAGGGAAAGCAAAAGAGAGCCGTTCGCACTCTTTGCAAAAGCGCAGAAATTGTTTAATCCTTCATTGAATGCCAAGTTCTTAGGAGATTCCCTTTCACTTCCCCTCGCCTAAAGTGTGCAAGTTAGACGGCGAAAACAAACGAAATCCATATTAATTTCAAAGACGTCCATATGGTTAAGATAAAACAACGTGGTTGCCCTTTAAAACGTATACGGCAAACTGCGATGCAGAGGAAAGGGGAGCAGGTATGGAAATTAGCGCAAAGGAAGTTGCTCCTTTTATCGTTTACCCCGATAAGGAGTCCAACAAGTATTCCAGAGGGGTAGTTGGACTTCTTACAGGATCCGAACGCTTTCCCGGAGCCGGAGTTTTATCCTCCAAAGGCGCTCTTAGAAGCGGATCCGGGTTTTGCAGATACATGGGGGAAGGGCAGTTTTGCAACTCCCTAGTTTTGGGGAGTTGCCCCGAAATCGTCCTAGGGGAGGGACCCTGTGACAGCTTCCTCATGGGATCTGGCATTGCAGATATCCTGAAGGACCCAAGAAGCGATCTGGCAAAGCGAATCTTTGCCAATTCCTCAATGTACCGTGAAGGACGGGGTTGGCTGGTTTTGGATGCGGGAGGCATGGATCTCATTCTCGATTCTTCCCCTGCGGTTCCTGCAGTGATTACCCCTCATTCCGGAGAGCTCCGGAAGCTTCTTAAAAAGAAAGGCGTGGAAGCTGAGGCGGGAAGTATTCTCAAAGATCCCACAGGATTTGCAAAACTTGCCTCCAACCTTTTTTCCTGCGCTGTGCTTTTGAAAGGGACCCGCACTGTGGTGGCTAACGGGGAATTTTTTGAAGAAGTGGAAGCCGACTGCCACTTTCTGGCCTGCGCCGGGACGGGTGACGTCTTGGCGGGATTTCTCGCAGGATTTCTCGCCGTTTGCAAACCGGAAGGGAAGGAGGAACTTGTAAAAGCGTGCGCGGCGGGGGCATATCTACACAATCTGGCAGGCAAGATCGCAAGCGAGAGCTTTGGAGGGCCTGGGCGGCCTATTATCGCAAGCGACGTGGCGGATAACTTACCGAATGCTTATTTATGGGCAGCTCAAAAAGATAAACTAGAGTAAGAATCAAAAATACAGATGAAGACCACGAGGATTGCATTAGAATGTCTTTTCCAGTCATCAGCTCCCGTCAAAAACACAGCATGGCGGGAAGCATAGTTGACTTTAAGAATTTAAGCAGTGAGGGCCAGAACAACTATTTGAGGGCCCTAGAATCTTTTCCGGGGCAGGCAATAGTAGATTTTTCAGCGCTTGTCAAAAATATGCGCCTTATGCGCTCCCGCTTCGCTCCGGCCCAGGTAATGGGGATAGTCAAAGCCAACGCTTACGGCCACGGCCTCATTCCTTCCTGCCTGGCCGCGATAAAAGCCGGGTGCACATGGATAGGGGTAGCCAAAGCCCAGGAGGCTCTCGCGATCCGGAGAGGCGGGATAAATAGGGAGATGTGCCGCGTTTTGGCATGGCTTGCCAACTGCGTATGGTCTCCTTATGAAGAAATGATTGAAGCCGACATAGACGTGGCTCTGGGATCCATGGATGAAATTCGCGCTGTCGCCGCAGCCGCAAAAAAATCCGGAAAAAGGGCCAGGGTGCATATCGTAGTAGACACGGGTTTTAGCAGAAACGGCTTTCTTCCGGAAAAATTTGAAGATGCGCTCTCTTTCTTAAAGAAACTTGTCGAGGAGGGAAGGCTGAAAGTCGTGGGCATCATGAGCCATTTTTCCTCAGCCGATCTTCTCGACAGCGAAAGCGAAAAGTATACCGATTTTCAGTTGCACAACTTTTCGGATTTCGTAAAAAAGGCCGAGAAGTTTGGTTTTAAGGATCTGTTGAAGCATATATCCAACAGCGCTTCCAGCTTTTCAAGGCCTTTTTCCCGCTTTGACATGGTCAGGCCCGGAAACAGCTTCTACGGTTACGCCGCCGATTATTCCTTAGGCTCTCCCCAAGACTTTGGACTTACCCCCGCCCTCACTTTGGAAGCTCAGCTTGCAAAGGTAAAAGATGTGGAAGGGGAAAGGAGCGTCTCTTACGGAAGGACCTATAAAACGGGAGGGAAGACCTCTCTTGCAATAGTGCCCCTGGGGTATGCAGACGGCATCTTGCGCACCGCCGGCGGCAGCAATACGGGGGAAGAAAAGATAGGGGCGCCCGTGCGAATCCTATCTTCAGCCGGTCCGAAAATAGCCCGGGCCTGCGGAAAAGTGTGCATGGACCAGTTCATGATAGATCTGGGTTCTCCTGCAGAGGAGCTTGGCATCATGGAGGGGGACACCGTGCGCCTCTTTGGAGCCGGCTGCGGCGAGAGCGAGGCGGAACCCACGGCTGACGACTGGGCCAGAAGAGCGGAGAATATAAGCTATGTGATCTATACCAACCTTTCTCTGAAGATTCCCAGGCTTTACCTGAATGCCAAAAAGGAATTGCAGGAAAAAGAGCTTTCCCTTCTGAATCCCGAATGCGTGCTTTCTTAGGAGTGACATGAAAGAAGAAAAGCCAGAATCCCCTTCCGAGGGATTTATCCCCGCAGGATACAGCGCTCACGATTTGGAAAGGCTGCATCCGGAGGAGGAAAAGTCGCAGCGGCGCACGGAATTTGAGAGGGACAGGGCCAGGATTATCCATTCCTCAGCTTTCAGAAGGCTGGGAGGGAAAACCCAGGTGCAAATTGCAGGCTACAACGACTTTGTAAGAAACAGGCTTACCCACTCTTTGGAAGTGGCTCAAATAGGCAGGCAGATCGGGCATATGTTGGGATGCGACCCTGATGTAGTCGATTGCGCCTGTCTCGCCCATGATTTGGGCCATCCCCCTTTTGGCCATAACGGAGAAAAAGTCCTGGCGGAAGTGTGCAGAGATATAGGGGGGTTTGAAGCAAACGCCCAGACCTTCAGAATTTTGACAAGGCTGGAACCCAAAGTTTTTAAGGGGAGAAGCTTCGGATTGAACCTTACCCGAGCTTCCCTTGATGCCTGCACAAAGTATCCCTGGACTAAAAGCGAAGCTCTTAAATACATAAAGGGAGGCAAAAAGTTTTGCGTCTATCCCCAGGACATGCCGGCCTTCCTTTGGATGAAACAGGGAGGAGGGCTACACCTCCGGCCCATGGAGTGCCAGGTTATGGATATTTCCGACGACATCGCTTATTGCGTTCATGACTTTGAAGACGCTTTGGAATGCGGAACAAACTTTTCAAAATTTAAGCCTGACGACGTAGCCTCATTGGAAGAGGGGATGAGGGCTTGGTATGAGAAAGAAGAAGATCCTGAAGGCCTTAAAGATGCCTTTTTGCGCCTCTCTTCCTCCTACCCCTTCTTCGGGAAAAAAGTGGACGGGAGCAGGAAATCTTTAGCCGCCCTTAAAAATCTGACCAGCGCCCTTATAGGGCGTTTTGTCTCTTCCATTGTGAACGCCACAAGGCAAAAAGAGGGAAAGGAGCCTTTGGTAAGGTATAGCGGGCGCCTCGAAGTTCCGGAAGAAACGAAGATGGAAATAGAGCTTTTAAAGAGCCTGTCAGCTTATGCGGCCACATCGGATAAAGGCTATAAGGAAAAGCAGGAAGAGGAACAAAGCATCATAAGGGAAGTAGTAGTAACGTTGGCCGAATCCAAAACCCCGGAGAAATACTTCGAAAAGCAGTACTTAGACGATTTTAAAAAGGCCTCCTCCTTCGAGGAAAAACTGAGGTGCGCCTGCGATCAAACGGCCAGCCTGACCGACGCTTCCCTGATAAACCTCTATGAACGGATAAAGGGATAGATGGCCTATTCTATTCCGAAAGAAGAAGTGGAAGAGGTCAGGGAAGCTGCCGATCTCTATGAATTGATTTCCGAAACCGTTACGCTGAAGCGGAGCGGATCGGAAATATACATGGGGCTGTGCCCCTTTCATGACGAAAAGACCCCCAGCTTCTCTGTCCGCCCCTCCCTTGGCACATGGCACTGCTTCGGATGCGGGGAAGGGGGGGACGTATTTGACTACGTAGAAAAAAGAGACGGAGTAGATTTTCAGGAAGCCGTAAAAATTCTTGCCGACAGGTATTCCATACCCCTCCATTTGCAACAGCGCTCCAACCTTTCAAAACTTTCTTCGCGCTCCAGGCTTTTGGAAGCATGCGCGGAAGCGGAGAATTTTTTCAGGCAAAGCGCAAAAGAAGATCCGGAAAGGCATCTTGAAAAGTTTCTTGCAGGAAGGCAGTTTTCCTTAGAGCAGGGGGAAGAATTTGGGTGCGGTTGGGCCCCTAACAGCTACGACGCCCTTCTTACCCACTTAGTGGCGAAAGGCTTTGCCGTGCAAGAGGCGGTGGAAGCGGGGCTGGCCAGAAAAAAAGAGGGCGGAGGAGCTTACGACTACTTCAGGGGAAGGGTCACCTGGCCTATTTTCGATTCCGCAGGCAGGGTCATAGGCTTTGGGGCCAGAAGAGTGTTAGATGAAGACAAGATAGAGGCTAAGTACATCAATACCCCCGAAACCCCCCTTTACAAAAAATCCAGAGTCCTTTTCGGCCTGAACCTGGCGAAAGACGAAATAGCCCGCTCCAGATCGGCAGTGGTGGTAGAGGGCTACACCGACGTCATGGCAATGCGCTTTTCCGGCGTGAAAAATGCCGTTGCAGCCTGCGGAACGGCTTTTGGATACGAACACGCCCAAATTCTTCGCAGGCTTATACAAGACGACGCTGTGGGAAAAATACAGCTAAAGACCGAAAAGCAAAGCAGAGTGGTTTTTGCTTTTGATGGGGACGAAGCAGGGAAAAAGGCCACGCTGAAAGCCATGGAGTTGGATTCGGCCTTCCTCTCCCAAACTTTTGTAGCCAGAACCGAAAATGGGATGGATCCGTGCGATCTGCGCATGGAAGAAGGGGAAGAGGCCCTGAAGGGGCTCGTGGAAAGAGCCAAGCCCATATACGAATTTATAATCGACGGAATCTTGGAGAATTTCGAGAAAAAGGAAGATGTGGAGAAGGCTGAAAGGATAGAAGAAGCCACAAGCATAGTTTCAAGCATCAAGGACGCATTCCTCCGCGAATTTTATACCCAGTACCTGGTCAGAAAGCTTTCCTCCCTCCTTTTGCCCTACCTGGATTTCAAAACGACCAAAAGCGTGCTTTTATCCTTTAAAAACAGATCTGTGGACTCCCCCGAGCTTTCCCAACGCATTGGGTTTCTGGTGGAAAGGTCCATCAAAAACCTTGAATGGAAAAAGGAAGAATCCGCTTTTAAAGAGCGGGGCCCAAAAGGGCCCGAAAAGATGAAAGAAAGCGTGCAGGATCCGGTTTTTGCCTGCGAGCAGCAGCTTATGGCCTTGGCAGTACAAAGGCCGGAAGACATAAATTCCGATCTTTGGAAAGATTTGGAGGAAGATAATTTCAAAGCTCCCGTTTTCATGGATCTTTTTTTGGCCATAGAGGCGGCGGGAGGAATAGAGGCGGCAAAAGAAGCGGGATCCAAGGAGTGGGTAAGAAGGCTGATGGAATCCGTCCCCTCAGCCCTCTATCCCACGATTCCGGCCCTCGCTTCCATTCCCTTGCCTTCCGAGTCAGAAGGGAAGTCCCTCGCCACCTCGCTTATAGCAAAGATTTTAGAGCTTGGAATAATGGAAAAAGAGGTCCTTTACAAAAAGGAGCTGACCGAAGGGGAGGGAAGCGTAGAAGAAATTCTCGCTAAGATTCAGGTTCTAGAAGAAAAAAAGCAGGATTTGAGGAAAATTATGGCCGGAAAGAATCAGCAAAGATGAGTAAACAGGAAAAAGAAGAGGGCGAAGAGGGGGAAAAAGAAAAGAGAAAATCCAAGACCGCCATGTTAGCCGGCATAGCCCTGGCCTTCTGCCTTATTTTAGGAGGGGTGTGGGGCATCGCCTTTTACCACGGAAAGAAAGCCATAGAGCAAAAGTGCTCTCAGGTCTATTCCCAGGCCCGCGACTCCTCCATAAGTTTTGAAAGCGAAAGGACTGCCGCCCTCAATGCTTTAAACACCTCTTCCGCCAAATCTTCCAAGGCCTATTCGGATTTGCAAAAGGCTTTGGAAAATAAAACAGATTCCTCTCCGGCCCTGTGCAGCGCAGGAACGAATAAGGCGATAGAGGCAAACCAAGCCCTTATGAAGACTTTGGGATCCAAACAGGAAAACTTGGCCCGCCTCTCCCTTTCCCTTATTTCAGAAGAAAATGCTTCGAATCTGGAAGAAGAAAAAGCTCTTGCTCAAGAAGCGATTAAGAGCGCAAGCGGCGCCCTTCCATCTCTTCCTTCATCCTCCAAAACGGAAGTGCAGTCCAGGATTTCAAACCTTCAAAACGAGTTAAATGCTCAGAATCCTTCTCTTCCGGGAATTAAAGACGCAATATTGGCCCTCGACGGGAGTCTTAAACTTTCACAAAATGCAAAATAAGAAAGTGCCCTGAGCCGGATTCGAACCGGCGACACGAAGATTAGAAGTCATCTGCTCTATCCCCTGAGCTACCAGGGCGCCCCTAAATTATAACATTTTAGAAGGAGATAAAGCCTAAACAAATTAAAATCACGGCCAAAATAGCCAGGGCGAGAATGCAAACCATAGCTATAATTTGGCTTTTTTTAAGTTCCTTACGCCTCCTATAGATAAACAGGGCAAAACCCGGAACGTAGCAGATGGAAAGAAGCAAAACTTCCTGCCAACCGGAGATTACAAGTCCCAGAATTTCAAACAGGCCTGAAATCAGCCCCATGATGAGACCTAGCGGCTTCTTATTTTTTGCCGAGTACATGATTTCATATATGCTCACAAAAGCGTAGCAGGCCAAGGCGGTAGTGGAGCATATGGCGCTGGCGAAGTTATATGCGTTGGAAGTCAGAAGGAAGCTGAAAAGAAACAGGGTCTCCAAGATGGCGGTAACGATTAAGGAAAATACCGCGGCCCCGTGCCTGTTGGACTTGGACCAGATTCTGGGAAGAAGCCCGTCTTGAGTCAAAAGCGTGGTAGTTTCCACAGGAAGGAGGGTCCAAGACAGAAGGCCTCCAAGGCAGGAAATTATAAGCCCTACATCCACCAGCCCCTCTCCCCATACTCCTACGGTATTGGCCAAAATGCCGCTCATGGCGGGTTGGGGAAGGGCGGCCAGCTGGGCCCTTGACATAACTCCGTAGGGCAGCAGGGAAATGAAACCGTAGATGAGGATTAGGGCTATAAGGCTCATAACGGTGGCAAAAGTGGCATCGCTCTTTTTCTTTGCCCTGGATCCCATTACGCTGGCCCCTTCAATGCCTACAAATACGAAGACCAGGTATATCAGGCTTCCCTGGATCTGCGTAAAGAGGGATTTTGCCGTAAAAGGCGATTGGGAGGAAGCAACGTTCTCCCAAAAGTGGGAAGTGAACATTCCGGCCTTGAAGGCGGCAAACATCACTATGAGGAATACCAGGAGGGGGATGAGCTTGCATACCGTTACCAGGGCGTTTACAAATGAGGCGCTTTTAAGCCCGAGGCTCACCAGAAGGGTGATTAGCCACACTACCGCGCAAGACAAGAGCACGGAAGGCAAGTTCTGCCCTCCTTTAAAGGCGGGAATGAAATTGCCCAGGGCGCTCATGATCATCGTGCAAAAGGCGATGTTGCTCACCCAGCTGGCCAGCCAATAACCCCATCCGGATATGAATTCCCCCAGAGGCCCGAAAGCCGCGCCCGCATAGGAAAAGATTCCTGAATCCAAGTCAGGTCTAGCTTGAGCCAGGTGGTTTAAGCAGTAGACGAGGGCGGCAAATCCCACGTCCACTATTACCCATGCCACTATCGCAGAGCCCGGGCTGGCCTCAGAGGCCAGCTGACTCATAAGCCCAAAGATTCCTGTGCCTATGGCAGAGCTGATTATCAGGGCCGAAAGCCCCGTTTTTCCAATTTTTTGAGATTTTTCCTGGCTCATTTAAGATTATCTGCTGCTCCCGAGGTTAAGTTGTGTTCCCGCGTTTTCTCCCGCCGCCTGCTGTTCTTTTTGCACCTTTTCTATCTTTTCTTTCACCCCTTCCAGCATTTTTTCCGCTCTCTTAGCCAGATATTCCCCTTTTTCCCATGCGTGCACGCTTTCTTCCAGAGTAAGCCCTCCGGTTTGAAGGGCCGACACCACCCTTTCAAGTTCGTCTCTGGTTTCTTCGTAGTTCAAAGAGTCTATGGCGTTCTTTTCTTCGCTGCTCAGTTCTTCTTTCATTTCTTGACCTCTATCTTTTCAACTTTCAGCTTCAGCTCTCCGTCTTGCATTACGATTTTCACTTCGTCTCCTTCTTTCAGGTTTTTAACTCCTGAAAGTACGTCCCCTCCCTTTTCCACTAGGGCGTAGCCTCTGGAAAGGGTGGAAAAGGGGGAAAGCGACTTTAAGGAGGCGCGGAGGGCGAATACTTTAGACATTTCTTCGTCCAGCTTCATGGAAAGGGCTATATTCATGTCTTTTTCGGCATCTTTCAACGCCCTTTCCGGACGCTCTATAAGCCTGTAGGGATCCTGTATGAAGGGCGCGGAAGCAAGGCGAAACAGCCTTCCCTCCTCCATTGCCACTATTCTTCCCATCACGCTTGTAAGCAGGGAGCGCGCGTTTTTTACCCTTTCTTCTTCCTGAGCAAAATCGGGGATGATTGTCTTTGCGACATCCGTAGGGGTAGAGCAGCGCCTGTCGGCTACAAGGTCTAAAAGGGTCCAGTCGCCTTCATGGCCTATTGCAGACACTATAGGAGTCTTACAGTCGGCTGCAGCCCTTACGACCTGTTCATTTGAAAAGCCCACGAGATCTTCATAAGATCCTCCGCCCCTGGCCACGATTATGACGTCGAGGTTCATTTCGTCTAGCTTTTTAATTGCGCTAGACACTTCGGAAGGGCAGTTTTTTCCCTGCACGGCGGCGTGCTCGATGTAGAAATCGAGATCCGGCCAGCGAAGGAGGGAGTTGGTGACTATGTCCCCCTCAGCCCTCGCGCCTGCCCCGCAGACAAGCCCTATTTTTCGCGGAAAGGAGGGTATGGGAACTTTTCTGGATAAATCAAAAAGGCCCTCCTCGGCGAATTTCCGCTTCAGGGCCTCTATGATTTTTACCAGCGGCCCCTCCCCTGATTTTTCTATTTCACAGGCCTGCAGGGAAAACTTGCACTGGGCTACCCAGAGATTGGGCTGCCCGTAGACCACGATTTTGTCCCCTTGGGAAAGGTTCTCCTTTCTGCACTTCTCAGCTGCGCCGGAAAAGGCGGTGACCGGCATAGAAATGTTTTGTTGCAGATCCTTTAAAGTTATATAGACGGCCGATCTTTTTCCGTCTATTTGGGCAATCTGGCCCTCCACCCAAAGGAAGGGCCATTTTTTTACGGCTTCTGAAAATTTAGATACGGCCCATGCTACGGGCCATGGATGTTCTTGCGTGGTATCTTTAGCCTTTTCAGGCGTAAAATTATCCATAGATTTAAGCTTACAGATAGACTTATAAAGTCTCTTGTTAAAATATGTCTACAAAATAATGGGATCGCATAATGTTTAGAAAATCTCCCCCGCCTATCCTTCCTATTTCTTCCTTAAAGGCGATAGAGCCGTCGGAATTTAAAGAGGAAATGAAACTGAAGGTGCTGCCTTCCTTGAAAAAGTGCAGGACCGACGAGTGGACGCCGATAAAGGGAAAGTTCTGCAGCATAAGGGGGATAAGGGACGGGAAGCCCGGCACGGGCTTTGCCCATTGGGTTTTTTACAGCGCGGCATCTTTTGACAAGTCCATGCGGAAAGTTTCATTCGATTCCCCTTTGGGGACGGTGATAGTCCTTATAGGGTTCACGCAGTCTGAAATGAGATTTTCAGAGCTGGCATGGTACTTTTTAAAATACGGCCTTAACGTGTTGATCGTGGAGCACAGAGGCCACGGCCTCTCTTCAAGGGAAATTTCCGATCCGGAAATCGTAAAGGTCTCCCATTGGAGGGACTACAGGAGGGATTTTGCGGCCATAGTGGAAGACGCTCGGAAAAAAGGGTATCTTGCCCGCCCCCTCTTCCTGTTCGGCCATTCCATGGGGGGAGCCATAGGAGCCGCAATAGAAGAGGCTTTCCCCCTTCTTTTCGACAGGGCCGTACTTTCTTCTCCGATGCTTCTTCCCAAAATGCAGCTCCCCGCCTTCATCATGCAGGCGGCGGCCGAATTTATGTGCCTCATAGGAAAGGAGAATATGAGGATTCCGGGAAGCGTGGGATTCATACCACCCTCTTCCAACAGGCCTCTTTCCCACAGGGCAAGAGACGAATGGTACTTTTCAAAACGCCTTCCGTGCCCTCTTTTCCATCTTTCCGATCCATGCTGCAAGTGGAGCAGGGAAGCTTTGAGGATGGACCGTAAAATTTCAAGGGAATGGGAAATAGGGAAAATTTTAACACCGACTCTCATCTTTCAAGCTGGAAAAGACAGCCTGGTAAATCCCAAAGCTCAAGACGGGTTCCTAAGCAAAGCGAGAAGAAAGGGAAGGCCGGTGTGGCTGATTAAAGTCAAAGGGGCGAGGCATGAGATTTTCTGCTCCCCTTCCCCGGTGCTTTCCAGATATCTTGCCGCGATTATAGGGTTCTACCTTTCAGCCTGCAAACAAACCCCGGTTGGTAGAATAAATTCGTAATTCATCTTGTTGTAGTTTCAAAAGCGCAAAGCACAGAAGGGAGAGTAATTTGCCAGTTTACAGATATAAATGCAGCGACTGCGGATACGAATTTAGCCAATATCAGAGTTTTGACGACAAGCCTGTGGCAGTGTGCCCCAAATGCGGAGGAAAGGTGCATAAAGTTTATTCCCCGGCTTCCATCCAGTTCAAAGGAAGCGGATTCTACCGCACCGACAGCTCCAAAAGCAAGTCCTCCAAAAAGGGCGACTGATTTTATAAGAGCCATATTTTAATAATTGAAGTATGAGTTCTTATCAAATTTCTTCCTTCCACGATCTGGGCGTATTTTCCGGATTTAAAAAATTCATTACCCGGGGAAGCATTGTCGATATGGCCATCGGCGTGGTCATGGGAACCGCCATCTCTTCGGTAGTAAACACGTTCGTTTCCAGCATCGTCAACCCCCTCATTTCCATGCTCTTCGGAAAAAAGAACATGTCGGATCTTCTGACTTTTTCCTACAACGGGGCCACGGTGTCTTTCGGGGCGGTCTTAAATGCCCTAATCCAGTTTTTGACCATCTCCCTGGCCATTTATTTTCTTGTGATAGTTCCAATCAACAAGATGTACGACGTGTCGAAAAAACTGGCAAAATCCAAATACCGCAGTCAAGAGCTGAATGTCATAGAGCAGGCCGCCCAGTCCCAGGGGACGAATAACGACGAAAGGATAATCGCCCTTCTTTCGCAGATAAAAGAGGAGCTGGAAAAACGGGAGAAACCCGTAACCATCTCGGATCTGGTGGAAAGGGGATTTACGAAAAAGAGCGCTTCCGGGAAGCAAATGAATCACAATGAGGAGGAAGCTCAAGATATTTGAGGTCCTCGCGCCCGAAATCGAAAGTCGCGCAATATTCGCTCTTGCTTTCCCCTCCCTCTCTGAAGCTTCTGCTGTATTTTTTACCCTTTATCATCTTCCAAGTCTCCAATTCCGGAAAGATCCCCGGGATTTGTGGCATTCAGGGCCCGCGTCACTTTTTCTATCTCCCTGTCGGGATCTATAAACATTCCCACGGACCACGCGAACATGGAATTCCATCCCATGGGTTTGAGAAGGTCCGAAAGCCCCCTGTAGCGCAGGCGCATGGAGGGTATGGACATAAACTTGGCGTCATCGGTAAATATGGCCAAATCCAATTTGCCTTCCTTTTTGCCTGCGGCCAAGGGAATCTTTATGCCGTCTTTGTATCCCAAATAGTCTTTCGCTTCATAACCTTCGCGCTTTATCCTCTCTTGCAGGTCTTTTACCAGAGTGTTTGCGGGAGCGCACGGGGAAGGGGGAGCGAAGGAAGGCAGATTTTGGCCCCATGAAACCAGATCTTTTAAAAGCCTCGTGCCGCTCGTCAGCCTGGATTCGTCCAAATCTTCAGCTTTGAAGGAAGAAACGATATCCAGCCTTCTCTCTGCCAGGCACAACGCCGAAAGAAGAAGCTTCTCCCCTCCTTCACGCTGGATCTTTCCAAATTGCTGGACAAGCCTTCCGTCGCCCATCTTGGCATAACCGGCCGTAATTATTACGTCCCCTCTTCTGGCTGCAGCCACATTTGAAATTTCTTCCACGGATATATACGAATTTACGAGATCGGGGCATTTCTCCCTGATTCCCATCTTCTTTATGGCCTCTGCCACGGCTTCGGCGTGATCCGGATTTAAAGCTATGACGGTGAGATGGTATGAAGGGCGAAGGTCGGTTTGGCTAAGCCTGAAAGCCGCAAGCTTTGCCACGTATTCCGCTTCTTTGCCCGTGCTTTCCACAAGATCCGACGATCTGGCGGGGACCCCCCACCCTGAGAGGGCGTGGCCTGCCACTTCAGGCCTGTCTTTAAAGGAGGGAGGGAGAAGCATTCTTTCTACGCCGCAATTGGAGAGAAAATCGTGGAGCCTTTCGTCGCAGCGCGCCCACCTTTTGACTTCCACCCTCTGCATGAAAGGCGCCAGCGCGCAAAGGATTGGGGAGGAAGAAAGGGCCAAGTCGGAAACCACTACGCAGCTTTTGGCCAGGGGCAATAGGGAAAGGATGTCTGAGCTTTTCGCATTTTGGCATCCGTCTATTATCAAAACGTCGGCCAGGGGCTTATTGGGGAGGGCTGTAGCTATGGAAGCCGGGGTGGAAGCGATTATAGGCTTTGCAAGCCTGAGAAGATCGGGGCATTGCGCCTCAAACTGGGCCAAAGAGAGATCGAAAGAGGGGGAAGAAAGGCGGGAATGCCAGTCGTTTGCCTCATTGGTATTTGAATAAAGGAATTCGGAAAGCCTTGACATGCACGAACTCTCTATAAGGGAAGAAGCGGACTTGACGTGGGATCTGTCTAATTGCACGAACCTTTCGGCAGTTTCTCCCAAAAGATGCCCGTCCTGGCTGGCTATAAGGGGGGAGGACTGGACTATGATGTCGAATACGCTCGCGTACCACGCCAGTTCCAACTCGTCTCCCGCAAAGGCAGGATCGATCTTTCTGTTTTTGAGATCCTCCAGCAGATCTGCCAGTCCCATCTCTTTAAGCTCTTTTTCAAGGCTTTCCCTCTCGGGAAGAGTTTCCAAAGCCTCTTCCGATTTCTTTAATTCGGAAATTTTTGATTCTATAGCGTCAAACTTCCCGCTTGAAAGCACCTCTTCGGGAGATGGGGCCGGAAGTATGGTGTCTAAAGCGGTCAAATCCGAATTTAAGGCTTCCAGGTTTGAAACCATGGAAGCCAAATTTTCGGGCACCGTCACTTCCGGAATAGAGCTGTAAGAGCGCCATCGTTGAAACTGCAGGGATACCGCTTGCAAAGTTCCGTGCAAATCGTCTACTTTCGCTCCCGGCTTCAGGCAGCTCTTGGCCTCTTTTATAAGCTTTTTTCTCTCCCAAAAGCCCATTTGCGAATCTTTTCTCTCCTCCTTGCTTTTTGTGGCTTCAAGTATGGATGGGAAATCCAAATCGAAAACTGCGGGAGAAAAAAGATCCAGGGCTTTACGGAGATTGTTTAGCATGGTGACGTGCTTTCCCCATTCCTCCACTGTGGAAGCATCCGGAATTCCGCATTCTTTTACGGCTGATGCGGCTTGCTCCCTTATTTCGGGAAGAAGCGTAGAAGAAATCCTTTCCACCCTTTCTCGGGCGGCCTTCGCCTCTTCGGGCGTAAAAATGACAGCCTTGTACCAGGGAGTGTCTTGGGGGCGGAGCGAAAAACCTCCCAGCTCTCCAAAGCGTTCAATTTTCTGGGAAGCTTCTTTTAACTTGTCTTTTAAATTCTTTGCCACATCTTCTTCCAGCCTCACTCTATTGCTGGACCTGCTCTTTTTAGAACTGAGAAGGAGAAGTTTTTCCAGAACCTGGTAGGCTGACAAGTCCCATGGTTCGACTTTTTTGTGCAAATCTCCAAAATACTTGGAAAGGCGCGACCTTATTCCGACCAATTCGTCTGCGATGCGGTTGAAATTCGTAACCGCTTCTTCGCTTTGAAAATTCAGGGAATCCGAGAGCTGGGCGTCTATTTCTTTTGCGAAGTTATGCTCATCTACGTCCAGCACGAGATTTGCAATGCCTTCATCTTTGGAACACTGCAAAAAGGCTTCTTTCTGTTCGCCTAAGGGGGAAGAATAGATAACGCTTTTTCCTTCGCAAGCGCACCTTGAGGCAATGGCCAAAGCGAGGGAAACGGAAGCGGAAGAAGCGGGAGCGTCAAGAAAAACGCACTGGCCCAGGGAAGCCAGTCTGGCGGCCCTTCTGGCGCTATTGGGAACGTCTCCCACTTCCTTTTCGTCATGCGGGTTCAAGTCTTCGTTTTCCGTGGGCCTTTGCAGGGCTTCCCTCCCTTCCAGAAAGTCTTTTAAAAGCTTTACTTCGCAGGCACCCTCTTCCACTTCCTCTGCAAGCCGCAAAGTCCTGTCTCTTATCAATACCTCGGGATTGATAAAACACCCTATTATGAATCTAAGTTCCGCGCTGAAGCCGTATACCATTTCCCCGACTTCTTTCGCCACTTGGTTTATGAATTGTTCGCGTCCGGAGTCCAGATTGGATAGGGAGGAAAAATCGAATTCTATTCCAAAATCATCGCGCATGGCCCTGATGAAGGCGGGGTTGACCATGGGCCTTTTCTCCAGCCTCATGGAAATCTTCGTCAGATCCTCTTCCTCATCTTCAATTTCAAGGGGATAAATCAGGATAGGCATCTGCCTGCTCGATCCGTTCCACCTCGCGACCCCTGCGGCCAGATTGATTTTCCCAAATCCGCACTGCCTTATTTCCGATCTGCGCTGGTTTAGAATCTGCGAGAATTCCCTTTTGGCTATGGTAAAGAGGGTAGGATTGGGAAAAAGCATGGGAAGAGTAACTTTGCAATTTGAAAGCAGCCTGGACTTCCCGCTCGGACTGGCATTGGAAAGATCCAGTCCCGCTTTCAATGTCGCTATATTGCTAAGCGGATCCGGGGCTTTTTTCTCAGTATCGGGGCTGCTCCACTTTTTCAACTTCTCCAGAGCTTCAGGTTTCCATGGCAATTTTTCAGATTTTTCCATCGTTGCCTCCGTCCTTTTTAAAAGTTTGGTATCCCCTGTTGGTTTGCAGAGCCGCTTTTATTACAGGATCTCCCAAAGCTTCCAGCCACATATACAGATCCGAGTAAAGGTAGGGGTTGAGGGCAAGGAAGGGAAGCATTTCCCGATGCTTGGCAAGTTCAAACTGTCTGGTAAAGCTTTCCGTGCTTTCCGCTTCCTGCGAGGTCATACCGTTATTCAGCCTCACAATTTCAGATTGCCTCCCGTTTCCCCGAGTGAGCCTTTCAAACAGAGTGCTTTGCGCGCTTGCCGCCTTAGGCGAAGGAGTCGTGGTCGAAGGCATGGACAAGGGCGCGTCTCCCCTTTTCAGCCTCTCTTCTATCGCTTTGTCTATGAGCTTTGCCTTCTCCCTGTTTTCTTCCTGGATTTTTTCTACTTTTTCGCTTTCCTCCCGAGGCGTTTCTTCTTTCTCTTTGGCCGGCTCGGCTTCTTCCTTCGCGGCTTTCGGTTCGGTAGTCGAAGTTTCCTGCTCTTTTTCCTGTTTCTCTTTGACTTTTTCCGCCACCCTGTCGGCATCTATCAGAAAGGTGGGCTCCCCTTCCCTTTCTTCCATGGCTTCCCTTATGTTTTTAACGCTTCTGGGCGCAGAAGGGGCCAGGGAAGAATTTGCAAAAAGATCCCCGTCCTTTTTCTTGTCGTTTTCTTCCTTTGACAAATCGGGCGTCTTTTCAAGAATGATTCCGACATTTCCCAGTTGAAGCCTAACCGGCGACTTGTCCAGGAGAAATTCTTCCCCCACGGGAAGCCTGACTAAAGCCCCGTCCTTTTTTACCAAATATGTTCCGTTGGTAGACCCCAGATCTTTTATTGTCGCCCCGCTTTGGCTTATTTGAAGAGAGACGTGTCTTTTGCTCATGGACTTTTGGGGATTGTCTATATTAAAACGCACAAAAGAAGATCCAGGGGTAGGTAAGTGCTTGGGAGTTCGGCCTATGATTACAAGGTCTCCGGGTTTGAATACTCCCTTTTGTCCTGTACCCACAACGGTTATGAGCCAACTATGCTCAGTGCTTTCCATGCGACCCCCAAATTTCAGGTTGTATGCCTGCTCCCGTCAAAACAATTTTCAGTATATCTATTTATCTTTTCCCTACTTTTAAGAGAGCTAATTAGAAAATTAGGCAACTACCTTACGTAGTTGCCTAAAAAATCTTTAAAGGGAGGAAAATTACTTAAGCTCTACGCTTCCGCCGGCATCCTCAAGAGCCTTCTTGGCTTTCTCGGCGTCTTCCTTGGAAGCGCCTGCGAGGATGGTGGAGGGAACGCCGTCAGCAAGAGCCTTGGAGTCTCCGAGGCTCTTCTTGGTGAGCTCGCGGATGGCCTTGATCACCTGGATCTTCTTGTCTCCGGCGGAAGTGAGAACTACGTCGAATTCGCTCTTCTCATCTTCGGCGCTGTCGGCGGCAGCGGCGGCGGGGGCGGCAGCCACGGCTACGGGAGCGGCGGCGGTTACGTCAAATTCTTCCTCGAATGCCTTTACGAACTCATTGAGTTCCACGAGGGTCATTTCCTTGAAAACTTCAAGAAGTTCTTCTGTAGACATCTTAGCCATGAAAAATCCTTTCAATTATCCCTATAGCTAGTTTTCTGATTTCTTTTCACCCAAAGCATCCACCGTTCTCACTGCTTTGGTAGGAACGGCCACCAGCACTCTGGCGAGCTTTCCTATGCTGGCCTTCATGGCTCCGGCAAACATAGACAGAACTTCGGGCCTTGTCTTGAGATCTGCGAGCTGCTTTACTTCCTCAACGCTCATCGCGCTGCCATCTACATAGCCGCCCTTAACCTTCAACTTAGGTTCGGACTTGGAGAAATCGCGCAAAATCCTTGCGTTTTCTACGTAATTTTCCCCCATTATGACTATTGCAGAAGGACCGGTGAGCTGGTCGTCTACCCCGTTCATTCCGGCTTCTCTGGCTGCTATACGGGCTAGAGTGTTCTTGGCCACAATGTAGTCGCAGTCTTTAAGTTCGGAACGCAGTTGGGTCACCTGTGCGACGGAAAGTCCACGATATTCAGTGAATATCACAGCTTGGGAAGCTTTAAATTTCTCTGTCAGATCTTTAACTACTTCTTCTTTTGCTGACTTTTTCACAAGTTTCCTTCCTGGCATATATCCGATCCTCGGGAAACTTACACTGACAGATTCGCCTATTTACAAAACGACTGAGCCTGTGATGGCGTTCCTTGGCGAGGAAGTTTGGAAAACAAAGCGTTTTACCAACGGTCTTCGGCTTATGCGCAGACTTATTCTATAACTTCCCCTCAACTTTTTTCAGAAGACAAAAGCTCCAGTATTTTCACCACTGCCTCATTGGATTGGCGCGAATAGGAAGAGGTGTCGAAATGATGGAAGGAAGAGTACCGCATGCACGCTCCGTCGCTTATGGTCCTTAGAACGAGGGCGGGGAGGCCGTTTTTGGCGCAAATCTGCAAAAACGCGGCGCCCTCCATTTCCGCCCCGTCCGCCCCTGACTGCATTCCGGCCTTTTCCTTCATGCTTTCAGATCCTATAAAACGGTTGCTGCTGGCCAGTTTTCCCACAGTATAGGGGATGCGAAGGCTCTTTAGGGCCATGGAGGCAAGTTTGACTAAATGAGGATCGGAAGAAAACTGGTTCAAATGAGGAGAGTCCTGGCTTATCAGATCCATATCGGCGTCGAGAAAAACGGCGGTTTGCCCGATTACGACTTCCCCTATTCCCAGCTTTTCCGACAGAGCTCCGGCAATTCCGGAAAAAATGAGGGCATCCGGAGCAAAGGAATCTATCAAAAACTGCGTTGCCGCGGCTGCAGCTACAAGCCCCATCCCGCTTTTGGCGCACTCTACTCCAATCCCTTCCAGGGTTCCTCCAAAAACTTCCATTCCGGCTTTAAAGAAGGAAGACGGGTTCGAAAGAGAGGATTTTAAAAGTTCGATCTCTTCTTCCAGAGCCCCCAAGACGGCTATTTTCACTGCTGCTTTTGATTATCTTTAGCAGTATCGGAAGCTTCGGCTTTCTTTTCTCCGGAAGCGGGAGCGGAATTATCGGAAGGCTTTTGATCTTTTTGAGAATCGGCTGCGCTTTCTTTCTGCGCGGGTTTTTGATCGCTTTCCGAACCGGCTTTCTGATTATTGCCCTGACTGGCCTTTTGGCCATTGTCCGTAGCGGCCTTCTTGTCCTTTTCTTCCTCCTCTTCGGGAGCGGGAGTGACCGAAGGCGAGAAGTTTCCAAAGGTTTGGGAGAACATGGTCCTTATCTCCTCTACCCTTGAAGTGAGCTCCGTCTCAGTGGCGTGAAGGTGGTTTATCTGAGCTTTCAAGCCGTCTATTTCGCTCTTGGCCGCCTTTCTTTGCGCGTCTATCTCGTTTTTAGCGTCGTTTCTGGCCTTTTCAAGTATTTGAGTGGCCTGGGATTCTGCCTCTTTGCGCTTGGAATCGGCATAGGCCTCGGCCTCCTGCTTTGCTTTTTGGGCAGCTGAAAGCAAGTCATCGCTTTCTTTTTGGGTTTTTTGCCTGTGTTGCTCCAACTGGGCCAAAAGATCGTTTATTTTTTGGGTGGTTTCGGTCTGTTGGGTCTGAATCTGCTTTCTGGTGTCGTCGTATTCTTTTGCGGCTTTGGCCAGAGTTTGAGACCTTTGAACGGTAGCCTCATCCTCGATTTGGCCGGCTTTCACCTTGGCCTGATCTATGATTTCTCCCGCCTGCCTCTGGGCCGCGGCGAGGATGTTGCTGGCATCCTGTTCGATTTGGGAACGCTTTTGAGCCGCCGCCGCGAGATCCTGTTGGATTTGATCGTGAGCCGCGCTTTTTTGCTTCATTATCTCTTCGTTCGCGCTTTTGCGCTTGTCGGCTATCTGGCTGTCGGCCTGGGCCTGCTTGCTGGCTATGGCCTGCTCCTGAGAGCTCTTCCATGCCGACATTTTCTTTTCGTGTTCCTGCCTGGAATTTTCCAGCTCTATTGCCAGGCTCTGCCTCTGATTGTCGCATTCCCTGGTCGTCTGGCTGGAAAGCTGGGTCGCCTTTTCTTTAGCCGCCGCCAACAGATCCTGAGACTGCTTGGTGGCTTGGTTGAGCATGGAAGAAGCCTGGGCTTTAGCCTCTGAAAGAAGTCTGCTGGATTCGTTTTTCGCGTTGTTTAAAAGAGTTTCCGATTCGTGGGTGGCGGATTCTTTAATAGTATTTGCATCGGCTTTCGCCCTGTTTAAAAGCTCCACGCTCGTTTGCTCAGCACTAGCCAGGAGAGCCTGGGCATTGGCCCCTAAAGAGGCAAAAGAGTTCTTGTTATTCGTATCTTTTTTTGCCTTTTCCTTTGCCAGCTCGGCTTCCAGATTTAATATTCTTTCGTCATAGTTTCGGATTTGCTCGCGCAACAGGCTGATAGTCTGTTCGCTTTCTTCCATGGCATGGTCTACCTGCTCTTTATTGTAACCGCCTCCGAAAGCGGTTGATTTGAATCGTTCTGCCATCTCTGCCTTTCAAGGGATGTGAAAAAGAAGCCTATGATTAAGTCTAGTTGAGTTATTTTAAATATAGTGCAATCGTAAAGATATTTTATTTTGGCGAAAACCTGATATCTGCCCTTTCCTTCCGATAAAAATTTTCGCATAAAAAATCCGCCCTCAAATCTGGAAGGCGGCTTATTTTTAATTGATTGGCAGCGGGATTTTATTCAGCGTTCTTCGCGCCCTCGAGTATTTCAGAAGGTACCTCGCTCAACTTTACGTCCGCGCCCCAGATGTGCTTTATTTGCGTACCCATGGGGTCCTGATCGTAGCTAAGCACTTCGGTAGGAATGTCGGAAAGGGTCTTGCCCGGCTTCTTCATTCCTTCGATTTGCCAAGTGAAGGGAGTGAACACGTTGTTAGGATCGGCCCAGTTGCGCTTGCGGGAGATTAGGTAAATGATCCAGCTCAAAATGATCACGAATGCGGTTATGGCCAAAATCACCACTATGTAAGTGACGGGAGAGCCTACCTCTTGAGCGACCTGAGCGGGAGGCCAAACGGAGAGCACCATGCCGAATCCGCAGGCTATGAGGCCTACTATGCACACTATCCAGCCTCCTACTTTTCCTCCAGGGATCTTGAAGGCCCTGGGCCTGTTGGGCTGATCGTACTTCAGCCTCAGGTAGGCTATGAACATCAAGACGTAGTAGAAGAGGTAAAGAAGGGTGATGGCCTGGGTAATCAAAATTACGAAGCCCTCGACGTTTGGAAGCAGCGTCACCAGAAACGCGATTATCGTCATGAATACGCATTGGATATACATGAGTTTGGAAGGCATTCCGTGCTTGTTGTAGTTTTGAGTCCACTTGGGAAGAAACCCTGCCTTGCCGACCTGTCCCAGCATGAAGGAGGGGCCTGCGAAGTTAGTTACGGTCATGGCTATGGTGTTGCAAAGCAGAGCCCAAGTAAACACCATGTAGAGCCATGGGAACCCGAAGGTCGCG
>JAGBQM010000031.1 GCA_017632855.1 Aeriscardovia sp. | reverse complement strand
GGTGCCGTACTGGGCGGAAGCGTCGTTTATGATGCTCTGGAGCTGCCTGACCAGATCCTGAAGCTGCCCCTGGGTCTTTGTGGCCCCCTGCAGGTCGGAGTTTGGAAGGTTGGGGGTCTTGAGGGTGTTTTCAACGCCGTCAATGCCGCTTTGAACCGCCGTCAGCTTCGACATATAAGGGGTATCGTGAAGTATCCCTTCCAAATTCTTGGTCAGGGCCTGCAGGCTTTCAGCTACTTCCTTCTGGGAAGACTGGCTTTGGTAAGCCTGGAGGAGCGAGGAATTTGCTGACACTGAGAGCGCCTCCAAAGAGATCCGGCCTTTCTGCAGGGCCGTCAGTCCCAAGTCCGGGCCTGCTATTCTGCTTGCAGCTGTTTGGGTTTCATTGTTGGCAGGCAGGTTGTCTGCAAACGATAAGGGGACCATGGAAAACATGGTCCCCAGTCCTGTTATGCCCGCAATCACTGCCGTGCTTATTTTGTAAGTTTTACTAAAGCGCCTCTTTATCGAAGCACCGCTACCTCTATCTCCCAAATGAAAAAGATGTTTATATCCATGATATCCGGCATTATTTCCAGAGATGAATGAGAGAGCGCATTCCGCTTCAAATCACGCAAGGAGGATTATGGTTTTTCGCGCTTTTCCGGAAATTTCGGTTTTGTCGGGAAAATCCGGGCGCGCAGCATTTGGGGGCCTCTTCGGTTTCCCGGCGCCTTTTGAAGGATATTTAAGAGGTTACTTGATTTTGAGACAAAGGCTGCATAGGGGGAGGCAATTTGGTCCAAAGGCGGGGACATGCAAATTGCATCTTAGGAAAAACAAACCGCAAAGGAGGAAGGAAAAAGTTTGGGCCCCATCTCAAGGCGTCAATTTCTTGCAGTGCCTTCCATGGCAGACTTAGATCCCAAATTGGCAAACGACTTTTAAAATAAACAGGACAGGTCTTCAAAGCACGCAAAGATGCTTGCAAAAGGATCAATTTGAAGAAATAGGCATACGCTCCTCTGCTTGCGGCCGCACTCTTTACAGTTTCCGGATCAGCCCAGGATTGCGTACTTCTGTGCCCAATCCCAAAACTCTTTTCGGACCTTCGCTTTTTTTCTCTCCCTTTCTTCGCCTTCCTTTCCGAAAAACGACATAGCGGGGAGTATGTCTGCAAAGCTTCTTCCTGTAAAAGGATCGGGGTTTTTGGTGCGGATCCACTCTTTGCAAAACTCCCGGGCCTTTTCAGGCTTCAAGTTATTGTTCTTTATGAGTTGATCCAGCTCTTTTTCCCTCTCTTTTCGACGGAAATCCTCAAAGGCCTCTTTTCCGGAAGGGCTTCCCAGATCATTTAGGTACTTTAAAATGATTTCCTTTTGGCGCCGCAGATCGGGACTGGAATCTATGACTCTGTCGATATCATCCCTCGTGGCGCCTTTTAGATTTAAGTCCAGAATATAGTCGACGTCGATCTCCTTTTGACTTAAAAGCTTGTCTTCCCATTCCACTCCTTTGAAAGCGGCATCTTCTTCTGTGATATTGGATTTGAATTGCTCGCGAATGTCGAGGTAGGTTCCGCTATAGGTCTGAACGTCTCGGGGGGAAATCGGGTTTTCGTCTTCAAAGTCAGGGAAGGTGGACAGAAGGTTTGATTTTTTAAGCAGTTCGTTCCAATCATCCACAAACTTCCTCTTTGCCTTCTCACCCACGATTTCCTCTCCCGCAGGAAATTCACCCTGAAACTTTTGCGCAATCGCCCTGTATCCCTCACGCCTCCCTTCCTCATCCGTCCATCCGTCCATGAGCTCCCTATATGTGCGCCCGAAAATCAGGCCTTTATCTGTTTTGCCGTCAGCTCCGTAGATGCGCAGGGATTCGTTCAACTCCCCTTCCAAATCCCTAAATGAGACGATAATGCCCCTGTCCTTTGCAGAATCCAGAATTCGGTTAGTCCTTGAAAAGGCCTGGATGAGGTTGTGCTTTCTCAGGTTTTTGTCGACCCACAGGGTGTTTAGGCGTTTGGAATCAAATCCCGTAAGGAACATGTTCACCACTATCAGAAGATCCAGCACTCGCGCTTTCATCTTTTCCGAAACATCTCTGTAGTAGTCCTGGAAGCTTTGGGCGTCTTGCATGGAAAAGCTGCAGTTAAACCTCCGGTTGTATTCCGAAACGGCTTCTGCCAGGAAGGCCCTGTTTTCCGGCTTGTCGGCATCCAAATCCATGTCGTCGCCGTCCTCGCCCGCAGAGGAGTAGACGATGGCGATGGCCATTTTGGAGTTTTCCGGCCATTCCGCCTGCGCATTCTTGAGGATCGTCCAATACTCCTTTGCAGCCGGGATGCTCTCTGTGGCAAGGATGGAATTGTAACGGCCCATATGTGTGTAGGCTTTGAAGTTTTTGACGATATATTCCGCGTTCGCCTTTACCCTGGAAACCTGTGAAGGGGCGGAGGACCCCCCGGCTCCGGGGCCTACATGCGAATATTGGAAGGGGAGGACCGTGCCGTCATTGATTGCGTGTACCACGGTGTACTCGTGCAGGCGCTCTCCGAATATGTTGGGAGTTGTGGCTTCAATTTCCCTGCCTTCGCTGGAAGTCTTTTTGTCGGATTCGAAAATAGGAGTCCCCGTGAAACCGAAAAGCAGGTATTTTTTGAAGTTGTTTACGATGTTTGAGTGCATCTTTCCAAACTGCGATCTGTGGCACTCGTCGAATATGAACACGGTGCTGAGGTTTTTCACCTTTTCCAAAGCTTCTTTCCTTCGGCACAGCGCATTGAGCTTTTGGATGGTTGTGACGATAAGCCTCCGGTTCCCGTCCTCCATCTGTGCTTTCAAGCGGCTTGAATTGGACGTGAAGTCGACGCACCCTTCTTCGTAGCTGTTGTATTCCTTTATGGTCTGGTAATCGAGGTCCTGCCTGTCTACTACGACGAGGACCTTGTCTACGCCCTCCATGCGCGAGGCCAGAGTCGCGGCTTTAAAAGAAGTCAGGGTTTTGCCGGATCCGGTGGTGTGCCAGACGTATCCTCCCTGCCTTTCCTTCCCGAAGTTGCCGTTCAGGCGCGCCTGGTT
>JAGBQM010000030.1 GCA_017632855.1 Aeriscardovia sp. | reverse complement strand
GCTTGTCACAGTTTCAACGATCTTCTTCGCAGACTGGTCAATAACTTCATGATCATAGGACTTGAGCCGAATGCGGATTTTTTGTCCCGCCATTGCTGTACGCCCTTCCTTTAGTAGTACTTCATTAACCCGCGACAGCAAGATGCGGGCCCTATTGCCATACAAAACCCTACTGTGCCTTGGAAAAGGCGCGCCCGCTTTTCAAATTGTAAATTTAAACCGTCACAGGTCGACAAGTAAATCTTAGTATCCAAGCCTTATTGTCGCAAATTAAAGGCTGAAAATGAAAAAGCCCCCGGAAGGGGGCGAAAAATTTAACGCTTGGAGTATTGAGGAGCCTTGCGGGCCTTGTGAAGTCCGGGCTTCTTTCTTTCGACTACCCTGGCGTCTCTGGTCAAAAAGCCGTGCTTCTTCAGGGTCTCCCTGTTGTGATCGCGGTCGATCTCGTTTAGAGCCCTGGAAATCCCGAGGCGCACCGCTCCGGCCTGGCCGGAGATGCCTCCTCCTTCAACGCGGACGAAAACGTCGAACTTCCCTTCCAAGTGGAGGAGGGCGAAGGGGGACTGAACTTCCCTTCTGGAGAGGGCCTGGGTGAAGTAGTTCTCCAGGCTTCTTCCGTTCACCGTCCACTTTCCGCTGCCGGGTTTAAGCCAGACTCTGGCCACCGCATTCTTCCTTTTGCCCGTTCCATAGCCCGGGGCTATGAGGCTCTGTCCGGCTCCGGCCTTGGTCTCGGTCTCGGAGCTGTAGGCTACAGCGTCTTGCAACTGATTTTCTGCCATTGTAACTTCCCTTTTCCTACTTTTGCTTGCCCTGGGTCATCTGAGTGATTGCGAACTGCTTAGGCTTCTGAGCGGTATAGGGGTTTTGCGCCCCGGCCACCACGCGCAGCCTCTTTATCTGCTGCCTAGAGAGCTTATTTTTGGGAAGCATGCCCCATACGGCCTGGCGGATAAGCCTGTCGGGATTGCCCTTTCTCAGAGAGCCCAAAGTGTCGGCCCTAAGCCCCCCCGGGTATCCGGAGTGCCTGTAGGCAATCTCGCTTTCCTTTTTGCCCGTAAGAACTACCTTATCGGCATTGAGGACCACCACATAATCGCCCGCATCCGCATTAGGGGCGAAGGTCCTCTTGTTTTTTCCCCTCAAAAGCGTGGACGCTGTGACAGCCAGCCTGCCCAGCACCACTTTCTGGGCATCTATTACATACCAGTCATGAGTCAAGTCGGCCGGTTTGGGTGTAAAAGTCTTCACAACTAACCTTTTCTTTATTGTGTTTCTGCCGTTGTTTGCACATTGCGATTCAATTCCCCGAAGTCCGCTCTGGCGAGTGGGAAGCGTCCAGCTAAACCGAGGGGAAACACAACAATTCCTTATTGTACATTATCCGGAGAAACTCTTTTTTCAGCCGTTTTCCTCACTTCCGGGCTTTTATCTTCAACGAGGGCCGCCAGTGCGTCTTCAGGGCAGTTGGGGTTGCGGGCGGAAGAGGATCTGACCATGGAAGAAAGGACGAAATCCTTCGTGCCTTCTTCGCTCTCCCTGCCTATCTGGGAAAGGAAACGCAAGAGGGCAGGGGAAGAGAGGGGGTTTTGCGCCGCATCCAGTTTGGCCTTCCATGAAGAATTCGGGTTTTCTATGGCAGCCTCTTTCACCTCGTCGTTTTCGTCTTTTGCAAGTTTTGAAAGAAGCCAATTTTTTGAAGCCCGGTTTGCGGCCACGGCTTTCCTGACTTCATAGTCTTCATCCGTGCTGAGGCGCACCAAAATATTGGGAAAAGGCGAAGAAGAGGCCAAATAGACCCGGTCTTCTTTCGGAGTGGCCCGGTTTGCGGCCACGGCTTCCAAAAGAGCCGACCTTATTGCAAATTCTTCCTCTCCCACTTCTTCTTTCTTCAGATCTTTTCTTGCAATCCTCGAAAGCTTTTCGGAATCGTTTGAGTGCCTTATGCGCTCGTACTCATCGGTTAAAGTTTTTTCTTCTTCCATCCGGACCCCGCAAAATATTTATTTGCCAAACTTATTCATTCATTGTATGCTTAAAAGTGCTGTGGTTCTCCACAGATGGCCCGATAGCTCAGTTGGTTAGAGCGCCGCCCTGTCACGGCGGAGGTCGCCGGTTCAAGTCCGGTTCGGGTCGCGCAGACAATATGAAAGTTATTGTCTCGCTGTTGGCTCTGTAGCTCAGTTGGTTAGAGCGTACGACTGAAAATCGTGAGGTCAGCGGATCGTTCCCGCTCGGGGCCACGCTTCTTTCCTAGAAGCTATTCGTTAAGTTCTTTCTTTCTTTTTACGAATTTCAAAAATCTGTAGCCTCTCCGCTCTATGCGGCTTCTTTTCCATTCTCCTTTTTCGCTTTGGCGCCACTGAGGCGAAACGGACAAATTTGGGGCGAAAACCGAGCCTGAAAACCTGCCTGCAATCTCGGTAACGAAAACCTCATCCGCCATTGGGAGGGCCTGGTTAAAGGGACCTTCTCCCCCTATGACGAAAACTTTCTCGCAGCCTGAGCTGCGGCAGATTTCAAGGGCTTCTTCTAAGCTTTTAGCCTTTTTGGCTCCATCAAACTCCGCATCGGATCTGGAGAGCACTATATTTGCCCTCCCTTTTAAAGGTTTTGAGCCGATGGATCGCCACGTGCCGGATCCCATGATTACGGCATTCCCCCGCGTGAGGGCGGAAAACCTTTTCAGATCTTCCGGCACATGCCAAGGCATTTTTTTCCCGTCCCCTATAAGCCACTTTCCTTTGAAATTCGACTTGGCGAGTATCAGACAGATTTTCAAACGGCGACTTTTCCCTTCAATGCCTCCCAGTGCCTGTAATTTAGGACGTGGAAGTCTGAATAGTCATAGCTGGATATGTCTTTGGCCTTGTCTACTTCGAGGGTGGGGTAAGGATAGGGGGAGCGGGAAAGCTGGGTCAGAACCTGCTCCAAGTGATTTGCGTATACGTGGCAATCTCCGCCGGTCCACACAAAGTCCCCGGGTTCGAGATCGCACTGCTGGGCTATGAGGGTAGTTAAAAGAGAGTAGGAGGCGATGTTGAAGGGAACGCCCAGGAACATGTCTGCAGACCTTTGGTAGAGCTGGCAGGAAAGGCGCTTGTTTGCTACGTAAAACTGGAAAAGGGCGTGGCATGGTGGAAGGGCCATCTGAGAAATCTCTGCCGGGTTCCACGCGCTGACTACAAGCCTGCGGGAATTGGGGTTTCTCTTTATCCCTTCTATCACGTTTTCAATTTGGTCAATCGGGCCATGAGAAGATGGCCAGCTTCTCCACTGCGTGCCGTATACAGGCCCCAGCTCCCCGTTTTCGTCAGCCCACTCGTCCCATATGTGGACCCCGTTATCGGTAAGGTACTTTATATTCGAGCTGCCCTTAAGGAACCACAAAAGCTCATAGGCCACTCCCTTGAACCATACGGATTTCGTGGTGATAAGGGGGAAGCCTTCCGAAAGGTCGAAACGCATCTGGGCTCCAAAATACGATATGGTTCCGGTGCCCGTCCTGTCATCTTTCCACTGGCCCTTTTCCAGCACCAGCCTTAAAAGATCTTCGTATTGATGGGGGTTCTTGCTTTCCGGCTTGAGGGGAATTTTCTTCCTGATTTCTTCTACGTCAATCTTTTCCTGCATGCCAAAAATTTTATCTTTTCAACTTCGGCTTAATCTGGGTAAAGCGCTTATTTCCTCACTTAAAATTCCTGATTAGCTCGCATCTATTAAAAGCATAAAGAAGAGAGGCAGCTTTTTGAGATTCGTTAAAGGGGCCGCGCCACTTATTTTTTCAAGAGCGTTTTTGAGTTTTGGCCTGTAAAACGGCAGTTTCCGTGCGAAAAAAGTCTTAGCCTGTCAGCTCTTCTTGGGCTCTGGGGGTATAGGCTCTTTTTCGGCTTTACGCAATGCAGTTATCTCGTTCCATATCTGCCAATACTTATCAGAAAAACCGCCTCCGCGGGGCCACTTTTCCAGGATGCCGTAGTATTGGCGCCACGCCTCCTGCACGTATATGGGGCCTGTGCCTAGATATCCGCTGAAGGGTGCATATGGCGACCCGCATTTACGATTTCCCCATTTAAAGCCCCCGCCATGGTTAAAGCTGTGTAACAATCGCTTCACCCCCGAAATCTAAAAAATCCTAATTGATCAGAGATATTAACGCCTAGACTGAAGAAAGTAAAAGAGGATACGCAACTATGTGATTTTCCGCATATTTATCCAAAAGGATTCTAGGCGTAAGAACGCATGTCCTAAAAGCACTTACACCCTACTGGAGAAACGGTTTCTAAAAATAGGGTGGAATTTGCAGTCAGCAGGAGACGTTATGCCTTCCTGCTATGTTATGAATCAGAAAACCGCTATTTTCATGTTGAGGCAAAAGGAGGAACCGGTGGAGGAAAAAGAAAATTTAGAAGAACAGGCCCCTGCAGTAAATAAAGAAACGGCAGAAGAATGCCTGGAACGCGTAAAGGGGAAACTGGAAGAGATAAAAACGTACATGGAAACGGCATCTAAAACGAGAAAAGATGCGACGAAGCTGGAGGCGCGTCTGGATCTCACAGCGGAAGAACGCGCGTTGACTGCAGAAGAGAAAAACTACAAAAAGAATCTGCAAGAAGACAGAAAGCAGGCGCTTGAAGGCCTGAAGGCAGTGGCAAATGAGTTAAGGGAAATGGAAGCGGCTTTGGTCTCAATTTCAGAAGATGGAAATCTTGGGTCAGAGCTGAAAAAGTGTCGGAAACAAGAAAGCAAATATCTAAACGAAGTGGAAGAGCGGATAAAGGCGATATTAAACGAAGAGGGGGAGCAGGCCTTTTAAATAACAACGAAGTCCGGGCATTTGGGTTTTACATATAGGCAATGGCGATAGTCCTAATGTTTCCTATTTCCTTAAAGCGGGCAACAGGAGGCAATCTTGCGACCCTACGCAAAATATTAAAGCAACTCCCGGAATTTGAGTTTTCTTGGGTGCTTTTTATGCCTTAGAGTTTTTATTTCTCCCTGTACTCATTTCCCCCAGTATCTTCCATCGCAGTTGCTTAACATTGCTTTGATGCACTTTAATTGTCATAAGCGCCCTGGCTGAAGTGCCCAGCAGAGCCGCTCTGCTCCTTAGGATCGCAAACTCCCCGTCGTCCAGAAACACGCTCTTTTGTACCTTGCCCCTGCAGTTTAAGACGGGCTCGGTCAGAAATATCCTGCGGCTCTTTTGCTTCATCTGCGCCGCCTTTTTACACAACCTGTAATGCCATAACGGGAGCTAGAAGAAGGTTCGCTTTTTCATATCTTGATTTCCATAAGTTTTGGCCTCCATGATTGTACCTATAACCTTTTTTATCAGTTTTCAGGGGGTACGAGTGGTGATAAGCCTACTGGATGAGCCGGTCTCCGCAGACAAGTCCCGGGCGCTGGCTTTCGTAGACAAGTGGGCATCCAAGCTTTCGGCCATTCCCGACGGCTCCGGGGAAAAGCAGTACTGCCAGGAGTTTTGGATCGACCTTATTGAGGCTTTCGGGCAGTCCATGGACCTTTTGGATTTCCAGCCTCCTACAAGCGACAACAGATATCCAGATGTAGTCTGCAAAGATCTGGGATTTATAGTCGAGCAGAAGAGCAAGGGGATACCTTTAGACGAGAAGGAGCCTAGGCAGGGGGAGAAAGTGACCCCGTTCCAACAGGCGAAGAGGTATAACGGCGACCTTGTGGCGGATGAGAAAGTAAAGACCATAGTCACCTCCAACTTCGACGCCTTCTGGTTCTACAACCTCTCCACCGATGACGGGACAAAGGGCATACCCTGCGCCAAAGTATCGCTTGAGGAAATCCCGGATAACCTGGGGCTCTTCAAAGACCTTTTCGGAGGGGAGGAGGTAAAGACCCGCTACAGCATACTGAACCCCGAAGCCACAAAGAAAGCCGCAGACCTCATCCACAACCTCTACCAGCTCCTTTTGGACGGGGTTGACGCTACAAAGCTTTCCGCAGCCAAGAAGGAAGAGTACAAGAAGAAAATACCCCTCATCATAATGCGCATAGTCTTCCTCCTCTTTGCAGACAACACCTCCACAGACCTTGGAAAGATCTTCGCCTACGACCAGTTCAAGACCTTCCTCAACAAGAGCACCGACCCCGCCCACTTCACCCGTGACCTTCTGGAGCTTTTCAGGTGCCTAAACATAGAAACCGAAGAAGAGAGGGCGGACGAACTAATCCCCGAAGAGCTTATGGGCTTCCCCTACGTAGACGGCGGGCTTTTTGAAGAGAGCATAACCTTCCCCAACTTCTCCACCGAAGCCTTTACAGAACTGAAGAACCTTGCAGGAAAGTACAAGCAGTG
>JAGBQM010000029.1 GCA_017632855.1 Aeriscardovia sp. | reverse complement strand
ACTCACCACCGTCATGGACAAAGACCTCCTTCAACAAGTGAAAGTCATCTCAGCGAAGACGGGTCTGAAAGTGTGCGACATAATCGGCGAGTGCGTGAGAAAGGGGCTGGAAGAAAGGATATTTGACGACAGGTACTAATTTCAATGTCCTTTAATAACCTGCTACTTAAAACAATAGCGGCCTTATAAAGAAAAGTTATCAAATCTAATGGCCCGAAGGGCTGTCTCTTGCTGCCGTCATAAAGTATGAATTGGAAATCAGGCGAAAACAAAACGCCCCAAACCCCCAATGTCACAAAGCTTGAGGCTTGCAAAAAAGCGCGCAAAGGCAATGCTCAGGAAGCGCAAGGCCTACTGCTGAATATGTTCGAAAGTATGTTGGACAGGCGGTTGGGCAGAAGATGCGGATTGGGAAGGGCGAATCTGGCGCGCGGGTGAAGAATAGGCCGGGGCCCTTCTAGCTGAGGCGGCCTGTCCATCGTCGTCCTCTGTAGCCAGGCTGCAGGCCAGGGTAAAAGAGTACCTTCTGGCATAGCTCAATGCGCTTCCATAGATTTGGTTCACGTTCTGCCTCTCGGACCCCTGGCGCATATCGACTATAATCGGCACCTTCGCCATCCACTCGCCCCACTGGGATTCTCCCTTCCTTCTCGTCCTTGTACACACCATCCCGCATACCATCACCCCACCTAGGGGAATAAACGGGCTCTCACTTGCATACTGCACATCCTGTTCGGCTTCAAGTCCCATCTTCCCTATGCACTCTATGACGGCTGCCAAATCAGCGTAAGCGTAAGAGAACCTTCCAGCCGAAGCTACACGGTTCTTTTTGACGATATGAAGCTCATCCATCACAAGGCCTCCGAATAAATCTCCCTGGCCTGCCAGGGCTCTGGGCAGGCATCAAACTCGAATATTGGATCCAGATCCATTGCATCCTGCACCCAAGATTCCCCATGGCCCTTTTTAAACTCCGCCAAAGAGCGCAAGGCGGAGGCCATTGAAGCCACGCTCTTTTTTACCCAGCTGCTCCTCTCGTCAATATCCCATAAAGACACCGAATACGGCTCACTTTTTTCCTGCACCACAAATTGGAATCCCAGAGGGCCTTCATAGCCTGTGCAGAGCCTAAAAAGCTTCATATAAAAAACGGCCTGGATGTCATAACGGAGGGTGGGATCGAATACGGACTTGGAAAAAGCCAAAGAATCCTTGCAAGTCGTCTTGTAGTCCCGAATCCGGTAAACCCCGTCAGAATCCAGAGAGCAGGGAAGAAAATCAGCCTTGCCCTTGAGATGGAGGCCGGTGTCGGGATCTTGGGCCGTCATCACAGCCTCAGCTATGCCATCATTGAAAAGGCGGGAAGGGAAAAAACCAGCCATAAGGCGGCACTTGGAATATTCCGAAGGCGGCAAGTAGATTGTCCCTTCTTTTCTTTCCTGCCCCTTTTCAGATTCGGCCACTTTGGGGCCCTTTCCTAAAACTAGGGAGTGCATGGCAGTTCCAAAGCGCATTGAGGGCGTGGATTCTCCAGAAGATAGTCTCGAGAGAGCAAAGGCACGCGGACTTTTCATCCACTTCTTCAACTGGCTCTGATCCACTGCAGGATGAGCAAAGTAGGCTCTGTCATCCATTTCCTGAAACACATCTCCTTTTACCAAGAATCTAGACATTCTTTT
>JAGBQM010000028.1 GCA_017632855.1 Aeriscardovia sp. | reverse complement strand
GTGAACCAGGCGGTTAGGTACCGGTCTGCAAAACCGTTTAGATGAGTTCGACTCTCATACCCACCTCCCATCCACCGACTTGGGCGATTAGCGCAGCGGTAGCGCACTTCCCTGACACGGAAGGGGTCACAGGTCCGATTCCTGTATCGCCCACTTTTCAAGGGCGATTAGCGCAGCGGTAGCGCACTTCGTTCACACCGAAGGGGTCACAGGTCCGATTCCTGTATCGCCCACTTTTCATATCTTCATAAGGCTCGCGCCTTCTTTTCATGCGGGGTATGTTTTCATTATGTCTCAATCAGGACAAGCAAAAATCAAAGTAAACGGATCGGAAAAGCTCGTAGACCTCCCGATTTCAGCCAAGGATGTCGTCAAAGGTCAAAGCGGCTGCGCGGTGGCAAAGATAAACGGGGAAATAAAAGATTGGACAACTCCCCTCAAAGACGGAGACGAAGTTGAGGATATCGCTCCGGGCTCTCAAGAAGCTTTAGACATTATGCGCCATTCCGCAACTCACGTAATGGCCCAGGCCGTCACCGAGCTTTATCCCGAGGCAAAGCTAGGAGTAGGGCCGGTTATAGAGGACGGGTTTTACTACGATTTTGACGTAAAAACCCCGTTCACTCCCGAAGATCTGGAAAAGATCGAAAAAAAGATGAGGGAAATCATAGCCCAAAAGCAGAAGTTTGTAAGAAGGGAAGTGGGATTCGAAGAGGCAAACAGAGAAGAAGCCTCCCAGCCCTACAAGCTTGAGCTGATAAGGGATAAAGAGGGCCAGACTCTTACCATGTACGACAACGTGGATCAGAGCGGAAAGAGCGTGTGGCAGGATCTGTGCCGCGGCCCGCATATGCAGGATACGGGAAAGATTGGAGCCGTAAAGCTCCTGCGCACGGCATCCGCCTACTGGAAGGGAAACGAAAACAATCCTTCCATGCAGAGGATCTACGGAACGGCATGGTTTTCAAAAGACGATCTCGACTCCTACATAAAGAGAAGGGAAGAGATAGCAAAGAGGGACCACAGGAAAATCGGGGAGGCGATGGATCTTTTCTCCTTCCCCACGGAACTTGGGGCGGGGCTCGCCGTATTCCATCCCAAAGGCTCGGCCGTAATTGAAACGATGAAGGACTATTCAAGGCGGATGCACCTTAAAAACGGATACTCCTTCGTGCAGACCCCCCACGTCACGAAAGAGGACCTCTATAAGACTTCGGGGCACCTGAATTGGTATTCCGATTCGATGTATCCCCCCATGCACCTAGACGAGCTGAAAAATTCAGAGGGAGAAGTTATAAGGCAGGCTCAAAACTACTACTTGAAGCCCATGAACTGCCCTATGCACAACCTCATTTACATGTCTAGGCAAAGATCCTATAAAGAGCTGCCGCTCAGACTGTTTGAGTTCGGGACGGTCTACCGCTATGAAAAGTCGGGAGAAGTCCAGGGCCTTACAAGGATGCGCGGGTTTACTCAGGATGACAGCCACATTTACTGCACCCCGGAGCAGATGGAAGAGGAGCTTTCAAACACCCTGAACTTCATTCTTATGGTCCTTAGGGATTTCGGCCTGAAAGACTTTTATCTGGAGCTGTCTACCAAAAATCCGAACAAGTACGTGGGTTCCGACGAAATTTGGAGAAAAGCGGAAGATACCCTCAGGCGAGTAGGGGAGGCGTCAGGACTTTCATTAAAGCTTGACGAAGAAGGCGCCGCATTTTACGGACCTAAGATTTCCGTAGAGATAAAGGACGCGCTGGGCAGGTTCTGGCAGCTTTCCACCCTTCAGCTTGACTTTAACGAACCCAGGCTCTTCGGGCTGGAATACGTCAGCAAAGAAGGGGAGCACAAAGAGCCCGTCATGATACACAGGGCGCTTTTCGGTTCTATAGAGCGCTTCTTTGCCATCCTTCTGGAGCATTACGCGGGAGCGCTCCCCGCATGGCTTGCGCCTACCCAGGTCCTGCTTATTCCGGTAACGGATCACAGCGAAGACTACCTTTCCTCCATAGGAAAGGAGCTCGAGTCTTCCGAAATAAGGGTGGAAAAGGACTTTTCGTCAGACAGGTTTGGAAAGAAGATAAGAAATTCGGTGCAGACCAAGGCTCCCTTCGTGCTGATTGCCGGTCCGAAAGATGAAGAGGCCGGCACCGTGAGCTTTAGGTTCAGAGACGGTTCGCAGTTAAATTCCATCCCCAAAGAGAAGGTTTCTGACATCGTAGAAAGCGCCTGCAGGGACAAGATTCAGGTTAATACGGCAGAGGATCTAAAATCGTACATGTAATAGCGATAGGAGGGAAATATGTCCGGGCATTCAAAATGGGCTACCACCAAGCACAAGAAGGCGGCAATAGACGCAAAGAGGGGCAAGCTCTTTGCAAAGCTTATAAAGAATATTGAGATTGCGGCCAAGCAGGGCGGGGGCGACCCCGACGGCAACCCCACTCTTTATGATGCGATTTACAAGGCAAAGAAGAATTCCGTGCCTGCCGACAACATAAAGAGAGCGGTAAAGAGGGGAAGCGGCGCCGAAGGCGGCGGGGTAAATTACGAGACCATAACCTACGAAGGATACGCTCCCGGCGGAGTGGGTCTCATTATTGAGTGCCTTACCGACAACCACAACAGGGCTGCCGCGGAAGTGAGAAGCACCCTTGGAAAGAATGGCGGCTCCCTCGCCTCTTCGGGATCCGTGGAATTTAACTTCTCAAGGAAGGGCGAGATCGAAGTTCCTTCGGAAAACGTTAATTACGACGAGCTGTTCGCCGTAGCCGCAGAGGCCGGAGCGGAAAACGTGGAAGATGACGGGGACATCTACACCGTCACCACTTCCCCCGCCGACCTCATCACGGTAAGAAAGGCCCTTCAGGCCGCAGGTTTCGACTACGAATCGGCCGAGACCGCTCTGGTGCCTTCAGTTAAGGTGGATCTCGACTTTGACACCGCCAAGAAAGTTGTAAAGCTCATAGACGCGCTAGACGATCTTGACGACGTGCAAAATATCTACTCCAACTGGACGGCCAGCCCCGAAGTTTTGCAGCTTTTGGAAGACGAAGAATAAGCTTGCTCGTCTTGGGCGTAGATCCCGGCTTGACCCGATGCGGAATTGGAGTCGTAGAGGCCCAGGGGCTCAAGATGAGCTTTGTGGACATGCAGGTTTTGTCCACTTCGCCCTCGCAAAAGCAGGAAGAGAGGCTTTTGAGCCTCTACGAGGGGCTTGGGAAGCAAATCTCCAGTTTTAAGCCCGATATAGTTTCCATAGAAAAAGTCTTTGCTCAGAAAAATACCAATACCGTTTTGGGTACAGCCCAGGTAGCCGGCCTTGCCATGCTTGTAGCGGCCCAATACTCGCTTCCCACCGCCATGCACACCCCTACGGAAGTGAAGTTGGCCGTCACCGGAAACGGGATGGCCAAAAAGGAGCAGATTCAAAGAATGGTGGCCCGCTTCCTTTCCCTTTCCTCCCTGCCTTCCCCTTTTGACGGAGCAGACGCCCTGGCTCAGGCCATTTGCCATATCCTTCATCCCGACAATTCTTCCGTATTCGGCCTTATGGATACAGGCAAAAGCGAAGCGCAGAAAAAGTGGATAGAGGCCAGCGAGAAATTCAAAGCGACGAGAAATAAGATGCGCGGGAGGGGAATGTGATGCTTTCCTTTCTGGAAGGGCAAATAATTTCAATTTCAGATTTTTTAGTCCTTGAATGCTTTGGAATAGGCTTTGAAATAGCCATGTCCGAAAGGGATATGGAAAAACTGGAAGTCGGGGAAAAGAAAAGAATAGAGGTATCGCTTCGGATTTCTCCGGAGGGGCCCAGGCTTTACGGATTTTTAAATGCCGCAGAAAAGCAAATCTTTTCCGTACTCCTCAAAGTCCCGGGAATCGGCCCCAAAGCGGCTCTTTCAATTCTTTCGAATATGGGACTGGCCAGTTTGGCGAAAGCCGTAAAAAACAAGGACTCTTCCCCTCTCCTCAAAGTCCCGGGAATCGGCCCCAAGGCGGCCTCCAGGCTTATTTCCTCCCTTCAGGAAGCCGATCTTGGCTTTGTGGGAGAAGAAGGCGCAGGAGGCGACGGAGTGGTGGAGGCTTTGGAGTCCTTGGGTTGGAAAAGCTTTCAAGCCCAGTCGGCTTACCGCACCGCAAAGGAAGCTCTTCCTTTGGCAGACAGTTCCGCCCTTTTAAAAGCCTGCTTACAAATCTTGGATAGACATGCCTGACGATAAATTTTCTTCCGTTACGGGGGCCAGTTCGGAACTTAGCGACGAAAAGCTGCGCCCCCACACCCTTGAAAGCTTTGTGGGTCAAAGCGAAATTAAAAAGCAGATGCACCTCTTTTTGAATGCGGCCAAAAAGAGGAAGAAAACGGCCGATCACATACTCCTTTCCGGGCCGCCCGGACTTGGAAAGACCACTATGGCATTTATCGCTTCGGAAGAAATGCAGGTGCCAATGAGGATTACAAGCGGCCCCGCCGTACAGCACCCGGGGGACTTGGCCTCCATCCTTTCTTCTCTTGAAGAGGGGGAAATCCTCTTTATAGATGAAATCCACCGCCTTCCGAAAGTGGCTGAGGAAATGCTTTATATAGCCATGGAGGATTTCAGAGTGGATGTAATGGTGGGCAAAGGGCCCGGGGCCGCCTCCATCCCTTTGGCCCTTCCGCACTTTACCGTTGTCGGAGCCACTACCCGCGAGGGGATGCTTCCCAGCCCCCTTATGACGCGCTTCGGACTTTCTTTAAGGCTGGACTATTACAAGCCGGAGGAATTGGCGGAACTTGTAAAAAGGTCTGCAGGGATCTTATCCATATCCATTACCGAAGGCGCCTGCATGGAACTGGCCAGAAGATCCAGGGGGACTCCCAGGATCGCCAACCGCCTCCTTAAAAGGGTGGGGGACTGGGTGACGGTGGAAAATATAAAGGCAGCCGACGAAGAAGACGTTAAGAAGGCCTTGGAGATTTACCAGGTGGATCCCTGCGGGCTAGACAGGCTGGACATCGCGCTTCTTTCCGCTTTGGAACTCCAATTTAACGGGGGGCCCGTGGGCCTTAAAAACCTGGCCGCGGTTTTGGGGGAAAATGCCGAAACCATAGAGTCGGTGGCGGAACCTTACCTTATTCGCGAGGGATTTATGGCCCGCACCCGCAAGGGAAGGGTGATAACGCCCAAGGGAAGGCGGCACCTGTCGGTGGGGCGCAGGGATCTGTTTTCCGATTGAATTGAGGCTTAATGCCTCCTATGGGTATTATCATAGGAAAGTGAGATTAAAATCCTCCTACCACGGGAGTAACTGCTCATCCAGGATTTAGTTCGAGAAAAGAAAAGGAAACAACATGCGCGACAATTACTTGCTTATTATCGCCATGATAATTTTAATCATCATATTCTTCATATTTTCCATGCGCCGCTCCAAAAAAACGCGCAGCACCCAGGAGGAATGGCTTAAAAGCCTGAGGCCCGGAGACCCTGTGGCCACGGTATCCGGCCTTCTGGGAAAAATAAAGGAAATAGATATCAGGCACGATCAGGTGGTGATAGATTCAGAGGGATCTCTGTCCCGCTGGAGGATCCAGGCTATTGTAAAGCCGCCGGTCATTCCCGCTTACGCTGAAGAGGACAAGGCCGAAGCCAAACCCGAAGCCGCGGCTGAGACGAAGAAAAAAGGCTCTTTCCTCGCCAAGAAGACGGAGCCTGTAGCCGAATCTCAGGAAAAAAGCGTGGAACATGTAGAAACCAATGAAGAAGGCGTAAAGGTCGAAAATATCGACCTTATGAACGAATCTGAATCCTCTGGCGAGGATGGAGAAGGCAACGTAGCCAAGATCGAAAATCAAGATTGATGATAGACAAGTCCCTCGTAAAAGCCGTGGGGGAAGATAACGCGCGCTACCTTATGGGGAAGTTGCGTTCAGTTGAGGGGTTCCCACGACCTCGCGTGGTTTTCAGGGATATAATGCCCCTCATTTCAGATGCCAAGGCGTACCATATCCTTTTAGACGCACTCGTTTCCACACTTCCCGTCCCCGCATCGGATTTTGATTACGTGGGGGGTCTGGAGGCGAGAGGTTTCCTTATCGGGGCCCCTTTGGCTGACAGGCTTGGTAAGGGTTTCGTACCCTTTAGAAAAAATGGAAAATTGCCTCCGCCCGTGCTTAGGGAGGATTACCAGCTGGAATACGGCATTTCCAGCGTGGAGGTAGAAAAAAACCTCATTGAACCGAATTCCAAGGTTCTGATAGTAGACGATCTTATGGCTACCGGAGGAACGGCCGTGAGCGCGGCCAGGCTGGTCAAAAGATTGCACGCCGGGGTGGCCGGTTTCTGTTTTCTTATAGAGCTTAAAGGCCAGGGCGGAAGAGAAAGACTATCGGGGATCCCTGTCAGCACCCTCATACAATTTCCGGAGAGAGCGTGAAAAAAGGGGGAAGAACAGGGAAAAAGGGCAAGATATTTCTTGCCTTTCTTTTTTGTTTTCCCTTTTTTGTTTTACTTGCAGCAAGCCTTTTGGCCTTTTTCGGATGCCTGCTTGCAGGAGTTATAGTGGTGCTTTCCACTTTGGTTCTGGCATTCGTTTTCAGGATCGCTTTAAAAGACAAGAGCCCGTGGAAGGCCAGAAGCAGGGCTACGGACTGCGCTATCTTAATCTTTTGCGCTTTCGCTTTCCTGGGATCCTACCTCCTCCTTCGCTTCTGAGAAGTTTTCTCCCTCTTTTCCGTCCTCGCTGATTTTCTCAGCTTTTTCTACGGCTTTATCCTCGGAATTTTCCTCTTCCTCTTCTCCCTTGCTTTTATTCTTATCCATTCCCTGGTAGATGATGTTTATCAGAGCGCACACCGCCGCGCAAAGAAGGGGGATAATCCAAAACAGCCACAGTTCCGCCCCTACTCCGGGCACTCCCGCGGCTCCGGCCATTATGGCCGCTCCCGTGGCTTTGGCCGGGTTGAATCCGCCTCCCGTAAAGAAGCTGGCCAGGATTGTAGCCGTGCCGTAGCCTAGGGCGGAAAGGAAGTAGTAGGAACGGCGGGGCTTTCCGTTAGTGTGGACAGCCCTGAGTACCAGAGCCATGACGATGAAAGCGGCAATAAGCTCTATCACTATTGCAAAGCCCGGGCCCACCTTGATCCTGTCAGAGGCGGAAGAGTTGAAGGTGTTGGCTAAGAGTTCCCACCATTGCTGGCTGGTGACGTTCAAGTCGGAAGGCATGAACTTTAAAAGCCCAAAGAGCGTAGCGCAGGCCGCAATGGCTCCCACAATCTGAGCTATGGCGTAGTAAAGGGCGTCCAACCATGAAAGCCTTGAACTTAAAGCCATGGCGAAACTTACCGCGGGATTAAAGTGCGCCCCGGAAATGCCCTGGAAGACGGCTGCCGCTCCCGCATACGCGCAAAACGCCACTATCCCCAGGTACACGGGGGAGAGGCTGGTCAGAGTGATCCAGCAGGTTGCGGCCATTATAGTGAAGACCACAAAATAGGTCCCCACAAATTCAGTGAGGATTCTCAGCCACTTCCTGCGGGAAAAATAAAACCCTTCCCTTTGGGAATCGGCCTTATTGTATCTCTTATGCACTTGCCGGTTTTTGGATTCGGTTTGTCGCGCTTCTTCCATTAATTGTCCTTATCTATATCTATAGGCTTTATACGGATCACTCAATATGTACCATTAAAAAATGTAAATCGAGATGTAATACACTCTATACATATCTGAATACAGGGGTGGAAATGAACTTGGAGAAGCGCGATCCCGGGCTTGAAGACATAAGGCTGCAAAAGTATCTCGCCCTCTGCTCTTTGGGGTCCAGAAGGGACTGTGAAAAACTGATAGAGGAGGGGCGCGTGGAAGTGGACGGCGCTCTCGCGACAGATCTTGGAATTCGGATAAACGCGTACGAACAAAAAGTAAGGGTGGACGGATCCAAAGTAAGGCCGGAACTCGAAAAAGTGGTATTGGCCTTAAACAAGCCCAAAAATGTGCTTTCAGCCATGCAAGACAACTCTTCAAGGCTCACCCTTTCCGACATTTTGACCTATAAGTCAAAGGCAAGGCTGTTTCACGTAGGCAGGCTTGATTACGATTCGGAAGGCCTGATTTTGATGACCAGCGACGGGGCTTTGGCAAACAGGCTTACGCACCCGAGGTACGGAGTAGAGAAGAATTACGTGGTTTTTCTAAACCGCCCTTTGCCCCAAAACGTGGCTTCCATGCTGGCGTCAAGGGGAGTGCTTTTGGAAGACGGATGGCAGAAATTCGACAAAATCCGGATTTTAAGGCAGGGAAGCCATAAATGCGAAGTTTCAGTTTCTTTGCACTCCGGAAAAAACCGCATCGTCAGGAGGGTTTTTGCCGCCATAGGCTTTAGGGTGGAAAAACTGGTAAGGACTAGAATGGGGCCCGTCAGCCTCGGGGGACTGAAACCCGGAGAATACAGGAAGCTCGATAAGAAAGAGATAGAGGAATTGGAAAAGGAAGTGGGATTTGATAATCGCAATTGACGGACCGGCCGGAGTGGGAAAAAGCACGGTTTCCCAGATGCTTTCCGAAAAATACGGCATGGGCTATCTAAATACCGGAAGCGTCTACAGGGCGGCCTGCCTTTACGGCATGCAAGAAGGGGCGAAGGAGAATCGGGAAAAAATCGAATCGGCGCTGTCTCTTTTTGATGGAAAACTCTCGCTGTCAAAAGACGGCAAAAAAGTATTTATAAATGATAAGGACGTCTCCTCCCAGATCCGGGATAAAGAAGTTAGCGAAAACATTTCCGAATTTTCCTCCGTAAAGGAAATCCGGGATCTTCTCAACCACTTCTTCCGACGCCAAATTGCCCAGGCCCAAAAAGAGCACAGGGGAATGGTTCTGGAAGGCAGGGATGCCACTACCGTTATCGCCCCCAAGGCCGACTTGCGCCTCCTTCTTACCGCTTCCAAAGCCGTGAGGAAAGAGCGGCGCAGAAGCGAAGGAATAGAAGACGACGTGGCATCCAGAGACGCCTCCGATCTTTTGACTTCAGACTTTCTCGCCCCCGCCCCCGGCGTCATAGAGATAGATACCACGCATATGGGAGTAGATCAGGTCTTTTCCCTTATTTGCTCCATGATCGAAAGGGAGAACCTGGTAGAGGAGGGGGATGAAGAAAAAGAGAAAGAAGCTGCAGAAGAGGAAGAGGCCCTAAATATCGCCATCATAGGCAGGCCCAATGTCGGCAAAAGCACTCTTGCCAACAGAATCGCAGGTACGAGGCGCTCAATAATTTCAGATCTTCCCAATGCCACAAGGGACAGAGTGGTGCAAAAAACCGAATGGAGAGGGAGGAAGATCGACATTGTAGACACCGCGGGCTGGAACGAAGGCCCGGGAGAAATAGCTGAAAAAACTTTAGAGCAGACAAGGTTGGCCGTTCAGCAGGCAGATGTAGTCATATTCGTTATAGACCTGAATTCCCCCCTCACCACTCTGGACCGCCAGATAGCTTCCCTGCTGAGAAGGAGCGAAACCCCCGCAGTCCTGGCAGTAAACAAGGCTGACAGCTCAGTTTTGGAATCAGGAGCCGTAGAGGGGTGGAAGCTGGGGCTGGGAGAACCCGTTGCAATTTCTTCCCTTCACGGAAGGGGCATAGGAGACCTTCTGGACCTCGCCCTTGAAAAGGCCAAAGGAATAAAAAAGCGGGAAAAGGAGGAAGGGCTGCCCAGAGTCGCCATTATAGGAAAGCCCAATGTAGGAAAGAGCACGCTTTTAAACAGGCTGGCAGGGGAAAAGAGGTCCGTAGTCAGCGGGGAGGCCGGCACCACCAGAGACAGCGTGGATGAAGTAGCGAAGGTGGGCAATTCCTGCTGGCTCCTTATCGACACCGCCGGAATTTCCAGAAGGCCCAATATGGCCGAGGGGATTGATTACTACTCTTTCATACGCAGCCAAAACGCCATAGACAGGTCGGAGGCATGCCTGGTGGTGCTGGACGCCTCACGCCCCCTTTCCAAGCAGGATTTAAAAGTTATAAACCGGGTTCAGGAGGCGGGAAAGGGCCTCGTAATTTTGTTTAACAAATGGGATGAAGCCGATAAAGAGGAAAAAGATCTGGCGAAAGCCGAAGAAGAGGCGCTGCCCTATTGGGCTGAAAAGATAAATATTTCCGCCCTCACCGGCTGGCACGCGTCAAAAATCGCCCCCGCCGTAGAAGAAGCCCTGTCTTCCCGGGAAAAGAGGATATCCACCCACCAGTTGAATCAGTTCATTTCTTCCTTCCAGATTTCCCATCCCCACCCTTTGAGATCCGGAAAGCAGCCCAGGATCCTTTTCGCCGTGCAGTCTTCTTCCGTTCCTCCCCAATTTGTGCTTTTCACAAGCTTTCCTTTGGACGCTTCCTACCTGAGACACTTGGAAAAGCAGCTGAGAAACCAGTTCGGATTTAAGGGCGCCCCCATCTTTCTTAAACAGAAAATCAGGGAGAAAAAGGCGTAGAAAGCTAGAAAGAAGGCGGAAAAGGCCTGTATTCTAGAAATATCCGATTGCCAGTCAGAAAAGAGATTTTATGACTCTACAAGAATGCGTTAAGAAAATGCGATCCCAGGGCGAAAAGGAAAGCGAAATCGAAGCTTTTACGCACCTGTTCCACGCTTTTAATTTCATAAAGGATAACAACTGGATCAGGGAAAAAGATATAGAGCCCCTGGGAAAAGTTCCAAGCATAAGGGAAATCGTAGTAAACAAAGCGGATCCTGCGGATTTGGCCAGCACGGCCTTTATAAAGCTAAACGGGGGGTTGGGGACTTCCATGGGATTGAGGGCCCCGAAGTCAAGCCTTCCGGTGGTGGAAAAAAACGGGGAGACCCTGAGCTTTCTTGACGTGATAGTGCGCCAAATACAAACATCCCGCCAAAGGCTGGGGATAAATTTCCCGCTCATTTTCATGGATTCTTTACACACTTCTTCCCCCACCCTTGAAGAGGTAGAGAAACTGGGCTTTTCAAACCCCGACGGCGTGCCTGTGGAAATCATGCAAAACAGGGAGCCCAAGATCCTCCTTGACGGCTCCCCGGCTTCATGGCCCGCCGACCCTTCTTTGGAATGGTGCCCCATGGGTCACGGAGACATTTTCAACGTCCTTTACACTTCCGGGCTTTTGGATCTGCTTTTGGACAAGGGCATAAAATATCTTTTCATCTCCAACTGCGACAACTTGGGCGCAAGGCCTTCCACCAAGATCGCCAGCTACTTTGCGTCTTCCCCCGCCTCTTTCATGATGGAAGTGGCCAGACGCACCCCTTCCGACGTGAAAGGCGGCCAGATTGTAAGAGACAAATTCTCAGGGCGCTTGGTCCTTAGGGAAATGAGCCAGGTAAGTCCGGAGGATATGAAGTTTGCCACCGACATCTCCAGGCATATGTATTTCAACACCAACAACCTTTGGATCAAGATCCAGCCCCTTAAAGAGAGGCTGGAAGAAGCGAAGGGGAACTTCGACTTCCCCCTGATAGTGAATAAAAAAACGGTCGATCCCTCCAATCCCGATTCCCTGCCGGTAGTGCAGCTTGAAACCGCAATGGGCTCGATAATAAGCCAATTCAGCGCCTCGGCCTGCCTGGAAGTGGACAAGCCCCGCTTCCTTCCGGTAAAGACCACCGAAGATCTTTTCGTTATGCGTTCAAACCGCTTCCACCTGACGAACCTTTATGAAATGGAAGACGGGGACTACCACCTTCCCCGCGTAATTTTGGACAAAAGGTACTACAAAAACATTTCAGATTTTGACGAAAGGATTCCTTTCGTCCCCTCCCTCGCCGCCGCGGCAAGCGTAAAAATAGAAGGAAACTGGAAGTTCGGCAAGAACGTGTCCTTTTTCGGAAACGTCCTTTTGGAGGACAACGGGAAGGAGAACTTCGTGCCCGACGGGTCTTTTGTAGGCGACAGGGGCGTAGAAGGCGCTCATTAATCCCCCTGAAAAAAAGCTTAAAATTGTCAGTAGTTGCTTTTTTCAGCGGAGGATTTAAAAGCGATGGCACAGAGGAGCTCTAACGGCAGGCGGCGCTTTTCAGACAAAGGGGGAAAGCACGAACTAGACGTTTTGGCCGTCCTCTCGTCAGCATTTCCGCAATGGCTTACCAGCCGCCAGATAGCCCAGAGGGTGAAAGCTTACGCCGACTCTTACGGTGAGCTTGCAGACCAAGCCGCCAAGGCCGCCTTTGCAAAACAGTTTCAAAGGGACAGGGCCAAGCTTTTGGCAATGGGGATAGTGATAGAGTCAAGGCAGCCCGAGTACTCTCCGAAAACCGATAATCAGGATTTTGCCTCCTACAGATTAAGGCTGGGAAACGAGCCTAAGATACGCATCCACTTTGAAAAAGAGGACATACCGGTTTTGGCCGTGGCCAATTATTTTGTCCAGTCTCTGGCTCAGGCGGAGGACTTCCCCGCAGATATTTCCAGAGAGCCCGCCTTGGGTCTGGATTCCATAGCCCCGGGGCTGGGGATACAGAAAATACCGGAAGGCCTCATAGAGGCTTTGGATTCCAGAAAGTATACGGCGACGGTAGAGATTAACGGCGAAAAGATAAACGTGGTCTATGCGGATTCCGACGACTTGGCCACTTTTATGCTGGAAAACCCCTCTTCGCGCATCCTCACCCCCCTCGTAGCCAAAGAGGCCTATATAAAGCGCCTGGAAGCCGCGGTCCGTTTGGAAGTGACGGGAGTGAAGGAAGAAGGAGAGGGCGTACAAATTGAAAAAAGAAGGCGCAGGGCGGAAAAAGTGCGATTTGTGCCTCAGACGGAGTCTGAAGTCGACAGGCGCTTAAAGCTCCTTCTTTTCCTCTCGGCCCATATGGGCACCGCCTATTCCTTAAAAGACCTGGCAATGCAGTTTATAGGATTTTGCGGCAAGGAAGAAGAAAAGGAAGCGGTAGAGCTTATAAAGCGCGATATCGGCATACTAAGCACAGTTTCCGACGACGGGGAAATTGCCGGATCGCAGTTTTTTGACGTGGACTGGGATTTGTTGGAAAAGAAGGGGATAGTAAAAACCACAAATTCTTTGGGTCTTGAGAGACTGGCAGGCATCCCTCCCCAGTACGTGGGGCTTTTGGCCGCTGCCGTCAAGTACCTTTCCCGCTCGTCGTTTTTGTCTGAAGAAGGGAAGGCCTCTGCAAAGAGGCTGGGAAACTACCTGCGCCAGTACGCTTCCCCGGGAACGGTGCCATGGATGAGCCTGACAGGATGCGAAGTGGAACCCGCCTATCTTCCGGCGATACGGGAGATCGCAAGCGAAGGCGAAGGCATGGAAGTGGAGTATGTAGATATCGCGGGCGAAAGGTGCAAAAAAAGGCTGAGTGTAGAAAGAATAGTGGTGGATGAAGGAATTTACTGGTTGGTGGGGAGCGACGAATCCGGAGAACCTCAAAATCTCAGGATATCCACCATTACCAGGGTCCGTCCCATCCATAGCGACAGGGGAGAGAAGATAACCCGCCTCGCGCCTTTCAAGGGGGACGGGAAGAAGACTCCGGTAAGCTTCGAGTGCGATGCGGAACTTCTTACCCAGATTTCCGAATTTTCCGAGGTAAGGATAGAGGAAGAAGAGGATTCAAAGCTTAAAGTCCACATGACGGTAAGCCACGACAGCTGGTTCGTGGTTTTCTGCATTTCCCACTCCAAGCATATTTTCTCCGTGGGGCCCAAAAGCATAAGGGATCTGATAGTAGCCAGGGCCGAAAGGGAGCTAAGCATAGGAGGGCAATCTTCCTAACGGGACTGCTTTATTTTATCCTTTCAAAGATTTTTAAAGCGCAAACGGGGAACCTGCCCTTCTTGCTTAGAGTTCAGTTTGAAATCCGTTTATGGCTGCAATTTAGGCGCTAAAAGATCCCGAGGCAGAAGATGGGAACATGCAAAGGCCTAGCGAGAACAGACCGCGCAAGCTGCCTAATGAAATGACATTAAGATTTCATGTGCCTAAATTTTTATTTTGCCTTCATAGCTTCATGTGCAAATATTTTTACCATAGAACATAAGGGTTTGTTAAGTATAAATTGAATGTAGATAATTTTTTTTGTGTTTTCGCTTCACGCTGCCAATGAAAAATCTCCCTTTGCCCCGTTTTTCTTTCTAAATGGGCGATTTTTTGAAAGGCCATGTTTGCTAAAATTCCAACCAGACGCATTTTGAAACTTTTTTAGATTCAGTCCTAAAACAGAGAGCAGAAACAAAAAAAGAGGGGCTGATCCGTAAAGAATTGTGTTGCAGAAAACAGAATCTGGACTTTTTGCATTATTGAACTGAGTGGCGCAAGCCTTAATGGGGTGGAAAAAGGAAGAAAAACTTTTAAAAAAGGAAAGAATAAAACGAAATAAGCTTATAGGCCTTTTTTTTCTACGGTAGCCATATTGCTTGCCGGGGGCATCGGAACGGGAGTGGCCTTTGCAGTTATGGCCTCTGTAAGAGATTCTTCCCGCTCTTCCGCCCCCGTAGCCTCCTCCCCTAGGACAAAAGCGCATGAAGCGGCGGCTTGGAAGGCGCAGGCAAAAGCAAAAGAAGCCGAGCAAAAGTTGCCCCGCCCCGCCCTGCTGGCCTCTTCAACTTCCGATTCTTCTTCCCCCTTTGAAGCTTACGCCATACCGGCAAACCTTTATAGCGCCACATAAATTCCAGTCTCACCCCCATTTCCCCTGCACAGATCGGTTCTTCACCTATTAGCGGCAAAGATCCATGGGTTTTTCTGTAAGTTCGGGACTTACTTACGTGCCTTTTAACTCTGCAACCGCCCCTCCTACAACTTCCCAAGGATCGATTGACGCAAGCGTTCTTTAAAAGTACATTCTGGACGGAAATTGGGCTTCCAATAATACTATTGGAATTCAAAATACGTCCGTAGGCATACCCATACAGCCGCCCCTTATAAGCCTCCTTCAGAAAGCATCGTTGCCCCCTTTTTTGGAGGAGCAAACCCCCAAACGGGAGAGCCCCTCGAAAATGAGATTTCCGCCAGCGCCAACGTCTCTTCTTTAGCCGGTGGCCAGACTTTTGAAGCTTACGTCTCTTCGTGTATAGACAATTCATCCCTTCCGAACGGGAAGAAGGCGCCCTCGATCCTGGGCGACTCTTTCCCTTCCCCCTCTTCCCGCCCTGCCGCCTTTCAAAAGAACGCAAAAGATGGGGTTACGGTAAATGGAACCTCCTATTCCCTTTTTTCTTAGTAGGGGCTTTCCTCCATTGTGCCTGCTCTTCACTATAAAATGCCCGTTAATGCCTGGGGTGAATATGTGGGACCTGGAATTTTAGATCCCGTTCAGATCAAAACGGGCACTAGCGATACCCTGATGTATCTTCTAGCCTCTTTCCTTTCCTATCCCCAATCCAATCCGGCGTACTTTGTTGACTCCATTTTTGTGTTTGTCGCACCCTCATATTCTCAAGCCGAGATAACGAGTCTGACAGAAGGATCTTTCCCCCTCCTTCTCTTTACACCAACCGCCCCTCCGACAACTCCATCCCCTCTTCCCTTGCCAAGGCTGCGACCCTCTCCTCCCTCCCCATCTCTTCTCCTTCTTCTTCTACGGGCCTCTGGTTTATAAACGGCCTTGAAAACGCCTGCGGAGCGGATGCCACCCAGTTTACGGTTCAAAATTCTTCAGGCCAGTATCTCTCTCCCGTAGAAGACGACGGGACTTTTGAAGGCTGGCAGTTTTCTTCTTCCCCTTACGACTTTAAGGGTTCAGACTTTGACAAGCTCACCTATTACTACCTCTTTACCTTCGGGGG
>JAGBQM010000027.1 GCA_017632855.1 Aeriscardovia sp. | reverse complement strand
TTGCAGATACCATCTCCGGCTTCTTTGTACCCGTCATTATCTCCATAGCGGTCATTGTGGGAATTTTGTGGATATTTGTAGGAAGGCAGAACTGGCTTTTCGGCCTTACGGTTGCAATTTCAGTCCTCGTCATAGCCTGCCAGTGCGCCCTTGGCCTGGCAACTCACACCGCCATAATGGTTGGGACCGGGAGGGGCGCCAAAGAAGGCATTCTGATACGCGGGGGAGAAAGCCTTGAAAAGGCCTATAAGCTCACGGCCGTGGCCTTCGACAAGACCGGCACCATAACCTCCGGAAAGCCCGAAGTGAGCGAGATCCGCAATTTTTCCCAGCTTAGCGAAGAAGAAATCCTGAAGATTTTTGCCTCTGCAGAATCTGGAAGCGAACACCCCATCGCAAAAGCCGTAGGCGCAGAGACCGAAAGGCGGAAAATAAAGGGCGTAGAGGAGCCTGAGGAATTTGGGGCAATCTCAGGAAAGGGGGTGTACGCCAGAATTTCGGGCAACGCCTATCTTGTGGGAAGCATGACGCTGATTGAAGAGAACGGGATCGCTGTGCCGAAGGAAGCAAAGAAGGCGGCAGAAGAAATGGCCGACGAAGGCTGCACCCTTCTCTTCCTTGCAAACCAGTCTTCCCTTTTGGCCCTTATGGGCGTAAAAGACACTGTAAAGCCTACAAGCCGCCTTGCGATCTCAGCTTTAAAGTCAATGGGAATTAAAACCGTCATGATTACCGGAGACAATGAGAGAACGGCAAAAAGGGTGGCCAAAGAAGTGGGAGTGGACAGGGTCTTTGCAGGGGTTCTTCCCGAAGGAAAGATCGACATCGTCTCCTCCCTTCAAAAAGAAGGAGAGAAAGTGGCAATGGTGGGGGATGGCATAAACGACGCCCCCGCCCTTTCCAAAGCGGACGTGGGAATTGCCATAGGATCCGGAACAGATGTGGCAATTTCTTCGGCGGACGTGGTTCTCATGCGTTCAGACCTTATGGGCGTGCCAACCGCAATAGATCTTTCCAAGGCCACCATGACCAATATCAAAGAGAATCTGTTTTGGGCCCTGTTTTATAACCTTATAGGCGTGCCCATAGCGGCTGGAATCTTATACATTTTCGGAGGTCCCCTTTTGAACCCCATGATTTCGGCGGCATGCATGTCGATGAGCTCGGTGTGTGTAGTCTTAAACGCTCTTAGGCTGCGCCGTTTCCATGGGCCCAAAAAATGGAATTTAAAGGGTGAAAAACCTGTTAAATGATTTAAAAAGGAGATTGAGATGGAAAAGCAGTTCCGAATAACGGGCATGAAGTGCCAGGGATGCGTAGACACCGTTACCTCTCGCATAAAGGCAGTGCCCAGCGTCAGCAAGGTTACGGTGAATCTGGACGACGGGATCGCAACCGTAGAGGGAAGAGACTTCAATTCCAGGTCTGTTTTGGCTTGCCTTAAAGGAACTCCCTACAAGATTGAGCCCGTCTACAACGAGAGCCCCTTCCCGTTCTTTAAAAGCCATGTAAGCAAGGACGAAGAAAAGAAGGAATAGTTCAGAGACGCAAAGGGTTCAAACTTAAAAAACTCCTCCAGAATGGAGGAGTTTTTTATAAGATACCGGCCTTAGCGCTTGGCGCTTCTTTGCCTGACTTTCTTGACCGCTTCTGCAGCGATGCCTGCTGCCAAAAGTATGGCGGAGGCTATTTCCACCCCTTCAACGCTAGATCCCGTACTGGCCAAAGGTTTAGCGGAGGGTTGCGCAGCGGCCTGCGCCATTTGATCAAGTGAATGCACTGTAGCCAGAGATGTGGAAGCCTGGGCGAAAGGCTCTGCTAGTACTTCAGACACCATCTGGAGTTGGGACCCCATCTGTTTATAGGCCGCGCAGATTTCTTTTACAGACTCTATCTCGCCCTCAAGTTGGTTTATAAGATCTTGAATTTTGCTGCTGGCTTCGCTGTCTTCCTGCAGGGCCGGAATTTTATCCAAAGCATTTTCTATGTCTATCTTGACTATTTGTGCG
>JAGBQM010000026.1 GCA_017632855.1 Aeriscardovia sp. | reverse complement strand
TCAGGGAACATCACTACAAGGTCCGGGCGCCCCTTCTTGTCCTCCCCCGGAAGGGTGAGCTGGGTGTCAAAGTCCACATGCTCCTGCATCCCGCACTTTTCCACGAGGTTTTCGAGCTGCACTTCGCCCCAGCGGCCGCGGAGCTGGTTGTTGTTCAAAAGGCTGGAAAAGTTCCTATTCTCTTCCGAAATCGTCTGTTCTACGCGCCTTAAGTCCTCTATGCTCTCCTTAAGCTCTCCGACTTCGCCCTGCCTCCCCTCTTCAATGTCTCCCAGCTTTTTGCGCAGGGCGGCGATGTCCTCCTTGAGAGGTTCCAAATTCTGCAGGATTTCGATTTGCCTGTCAGCGCGCTTTTGTCCATCTTCTGCCTGTCGGTTCTCGGCATCCTTTTGGGTCTGACGGCTCTTTTCAAATTCTTCCTTTATTGAGGAGCGCAGACGCTCCTCTGCGGCCTCCCTCTCCTCCTTCTGACTCTTCAGATGCTCTTTAAAGTCGGCCTCGTACTTGGCAATGTCATCTTTAAGATCCGCGACCCTTTCCTCAAGGGCGCTGCACTTTGCCGACAGGGCCGCGTTTTCCCGGGCCAGGTCCTCTTTTTTGCTCCTCAGATCTTCCAGGGAGCTTTTCAGGGCCACGGCCTCTTCCTCCTTTTTTTCAAGATCGCTTTCGAGCTGTCCGGATTCTTTTTCAGACGCAGAGCCGGAGCCTTCAGCGGCTTTCTTTTGCGGCCTTAAAAAGAACCCGATCAAAAACCCTGCAACCATGCAGCAGGCTCCCGCGATCACTATGTAGAGGGCTGTCACCTCTTCTTCCTTCCTCCCCACTTTTGGGTCTTCATGTACACCCTCAGGTAGGGAATCATGGTCCTTATGAGGTTGGCCCCCCCGTGTCCGTAAAAGACCGGCACGGGTACGTCGGGCATGGGGTGCAGGGAGTGGCGCAGTATTCCTTCTTTCGGCTGAAGCTGGCGGATTCCGATGGCTATAATCCTATCAAGGTTCTCCCGCGCGATCCTGGCGTAGGTAAAGGGATCCTTTTGACCGTTGTCCCCTATCAGGATGAAGCGCATGTGTGGGAAGTCGTCCATAAGCTGCCTGCAGAACTCAAGCTTATGCTCTACCCCGTTTGGGATGAAAGTCTTGGGCCTGGGGTCGAAGTCGCGCAGGAGCAGGGGCCCCGGAGGAAAGCCGTTGTTGGTCAGAAAATAGCGTAGCATGGGTTCTACGTTCCAAGGGGACGTGGAAAGGTAGAAGAAGGGGGCCTGGCCCCCAAGCTCTTCTGAAAGGACCCTGTAAAACTCCGCCATCTCGGTAACGGCCCTTCTTTTGGAGGGATCTAAAAACAGCATGTTGTAAACGGCCTGCAGGGGATCGGGAACGTCGGTGACGAGGATGGTGTCGTCTATATCGGAAATAACCCCTATCTTTTCCTTCCTTCCTACAGTGTAGAGGGGGGCGGCCACGGGCTTTCTCCCCCGCACTTTGTAAACCACCTTGTGGATTCCGGGGGAGACTTTGCCTTCAGTTATGAGATCGAGGTACCCGTGGCTGTCGGAGACGGCCTGACTGGCGTCCTGGTTCTTTTTGTGGTCCACTTCGTCCCTCTTGTAAGAGGTACCTATCTGCACGGACTCCAAGGGGACGCGGTCAATGTCTATTTTGACCGGGACGTGGGGGGCAGGGATCATCAGTGCCGCCTTTATCCCTTTCATGCCCATCTTTACGGGAACGTATCCTCTGGGGGATCTGACCAGGCGGCATATCAGCCTCGAATACTTTTCGGTGCCGTAACCGATATAGGGCACCACCCTAGGCGTCCAGTGGAGGCTGTCGGTGATATCGGCGGAAAGGTCGACCCAAATCTGAAAAGCCGTGGTGACGGCAAGCCTGGTTATCCTGACCGGGAAGCTTTTTTTATAAGGTATCTCATCCGGCGAGGGGGAGTCTACAAAACTCTTGGAGCGCCTGAAAAGCCGTCTGTGCGGGCTGTATGCGGGTCTGGCCTGTTCGTAGGCCGCTTCTTCGCTCGACATGTAGGGGTTAAGCGAGGCCGATCCCGCCCCCTCCGTCGGGCTATATTCAAAATCTTCTAAACTGCTCATCCTTTATTTCTGTCAAATTGCTGGAAACCGGGCATTTCATCCCTGCCCGCTCCGGATACACAAGGGATTTCTTTTAATCCCCAATTTATACACTTGTCAAGTTTACCTTTTAAAACAAATCGGTCATGCCCGAGCGCAAAAGCCCTCTTGTTTGGCCGAAAGGCTGAATGCCAATGCGGGTAAGAATCCGGTTATTTTTACCCGCATGGCAAACTTATCGAATCGCAAATCGTCTTGCAGATAGAAAAGACCGCTGTCTAACCTGCATAATTTTTGCTGCCTTTTTTAATTCCGGCGCCGTTTTTTCGGGATTCTTATGGGAAGGCAAGGCATTTTTCCTAAAGAGGGAAAAACCCTCAAAAATGCCGAGATGCAACTTCCCAGATCTTTAAGCCAAAAGGCGGGGATGCTTAGAAAGCAACTTCAAAATCGCCGCGGTTTTCCTCAAGCTGACGGGTAAGGCCAGACAATTTAAGGCGCTTTCTTTAGAAGCAAGTTTTAGATGTGGAGCGCCGTCAGGCTTTGGCTGCTCAGGCGTTTGAGAAAATTGAATTTTAAAAAGGCGTGGGAAGCGCGAAATTACAACGCCTTAGTTTAGGAAAAGAGGCTAAATATCTGATACGGAAATGGAAAGGCAACGCCTGAAATAACTTCAAATCCCCGCTTTCTACTAAAGATTTCCGTGATTTTATTTTTAAAGTTTTTAGCAATATGTTCGGCCGAAAACTTTGCCTACATGAAATTTATCTTCAGAAGGTCGCTTTAAAAGTTTTCCCGTTTGCTCCTCCCTCCGGAAATTTTTAATCGGCGCATTGTGATTCATGCCTGCATTTGCCCTGCAAAAAAGCGCAAAAAACTCGTATAACATCTTTCAATCGTGAGCGAAAATTTGCTCTGACGGCTTTTTCAGAGAGGGAATTCTTTAAAGGCGTCAAAGAAGAAATCCAAAAGGAAGGAAAGGGCATTTCGGATGAAAAATCAGCCGGAAGCGCCCCTTGCAGAGAAATCTTTAACTCGACTTCAGCAATTTCCCTTCCCTGTGGTTTTGAACAAACTTTGTGTATGAAAAACTTTGACTTGCACCCTCTTCTGCCTCCGAAGCAAAAACCTCCTTGTATAAAACCATGGAGAAGTTTTACAGCCCGGAGTTTGAAGAAGACCGGTTTCTCCTTTGGGATGAAATCATAAAGAAAAATGGAAAAAGCCAAAAGTTCTTAATTCAGAGGAATTTGAATGGCTAATTTGCAGTAAAAGACCGACTAACGGGAAAAGCTGTGGGCTAAAAAGCCCTAAAATGCGAGAGGGAAGGTTCTTTAAGCGCGCCCCAACCCTACCTGCATGTCATTTTAAAGGGCGCCTGTTGCTTTCTAGACAGGTTATAGGAAAGATGGGGACGATTTGTCTTAATCGACTGCAAAACCTCGATATGCACCCGGAGACTTGACCGAAGCTCCGCTTGAAATAGGAGGACAGCCACAACTGATCTTCTACAAGCAGATCGCAGAACAGAAACTGGGACATAAGATCAAGATATAGGCAGCCTGCGCTCTTTTTACAGATAAGGATCGCAAATGCATTAAAGTCAATGCAAACTCATAAGAAGCACAAGGGAAGGAAGCAAGTTAAAAAGTTTAATAGGGCATAAGGAAGATCCGTAAAGGGAGACTCTTTTGCGGGTGCAAAAGGCCCAAACTTGCAGGGCGGCACGAGGGAAAATTTAAAGCATGGCTCAGTTCTTCCGGTTGAAATAAAGTTTGAGGCGGAGAAGAGCCTAAGAAATAAACCTTAGGCCGTTTATAAAATCCAAAGTGTGAAAACTTCCCCTTTATCCTTTCTCAAGGCCGCTCGTAGTTAAACAACGACTTATCAACACGACAGGGAACTTTGCCTTTTTTGAAAAACAAATGGGTTACTTTTTTCATTGCAGCGCATTCCTTACTTTCGCTTATTTCGTTGCTTTAAACAGGTTTCGTTTTTTCTTCAAGCCGCAGCCTTTTAAAAGACAAGCGATAAGGCTTTGCAAATTGAGAGTATGGGGAAAATACGAGAAATAAAAGGGCGTTGAAATTTACATTTTGTAAAGCGTAATTTACAAAATATGCAAAAGGCGCTTTACATATTTTGTAAAATTTTTTAAAAAAGGCCATCATTGTGAAAAACAACGCCTTGTAAACCCAGAATAATTGAAAAAGTTTTAAAAAGCGCACTAAATCAGCAAAGATCTGTATTAGTAGAAGGAATAAAAGCCTGCGGGAAAACTACTGCATGTGCAAAATACTCTCAAAGCAACGCCACGTTGGATGATGCAATGTATTTAACATTTCCGAAAATAATCCTGAAGCGTTGCTCGCAGGGCCCTTTCCCCGCATGATAGATGAATGGCAGTTAGTTCCAAAGCTTTGGAACGTTGTAAGTCATACCGTTGATAACAATCCTGAGTTGGGAAAGTTCATTTTTACGGGATCTGCCCTCCCTCTAGACAAATACGCCTCACAGAGGAAAGCCGCTTTGCACGGATTAGAATGCGACCAATGACCCTTTGGGAATCGGATGAATCTTGCGGCAAAATCAGCTTATCCGGGTCATTTTCAGGAAATACGGAAGAGAAAATTTTTATAGACAACAAGCTTGCATTGGAAGAGATCGCTTATTTGATCTGCCGGGGAGGGTGGCCTCAGGCCTTTTTACTGGATAAAAATAAGGCGCTTGATTTCGCAAAAGATTACTTGGACACGATAATTAAGTTTGACGCCAATCGCATTAATGGAAAAATAAAAAGCTCCGCCCGAATCCGAGCCCTTTTGCGCTCATTTGCAAGGCATCAGGAGATCTGCGCATCAAATTCGACCATCATAAGAGGATTTAGACAGCAATTAGGGAGTGCAAATAAGCCGGCCAACATTTCTGGCCTATATTAAGGCTCTGGAAGAAATATTCGTCATTGAAGACAGCGGAGCGTGAAATCCGAAATTGCGATCCAAAACTGCGATCCGGCAGGCCGATACGCGTTGCAGATCCTTTCATTGGAGCGGCGGCGATTGAAGCAGGCTCCAGGACCTTATTCGCGATCTAAACGCGTTTGGATTTCTGTTCAAAACCCTGTGCATGCGGGATCTGAGAGTATATGCGCAGCCCCTGCAGGGTGAGGTTTTCCACTTTCGCGCCCAGTCGGGGCTGGAATGCGACGCGGTCCTACAACCTAAGCGATGGAAGATACGGACTTGTAGAAATAAAGCTCGGCGGGAAACGGGCCATAGAAAAAGGCGCGTCAGCCCTGCTTAAAATTGCCGGGAAAACCGATACGGGCCATATGAATCCCCCGTCCTTCTTCATGGGCCTTAGCGGAACCAATCCTCACTCCTTTAAAGGAGAGGATGGAGTATATGTAGTTCCCATAGGGGCATTAAAAGACTAAAGCTCAATAATTGCAAAGCATCTTAAACCCGCATTGCAATATATTCTTTCTTTCAAATTCAGTTGTTTTCAGCCATAATTTCCATTTTTTATCCAGTTTCAGGAAACCAAAAGGGGCGCTTTAATCTGTTTTCCATGCGCTTTCTTCCTTTTGAGTTCCTTTTACGCTCCTTCCTCTTCTTAAAGCAACTCCATAATCGGGCCCCGTACGCTTCAGATTTTAATTTGCCGAAATAAGGCGAAAAATACAAAAAAGCGGAGCAAAGGCCCCGCTTTTCAAATTCAAAATATCAGATGGAGATGATGCCGACGCACGTAAGGATGATGGAAATAATTCCGGCGCAGCACACCAAGGCCATTACAATCCACTCCCACGGGCCTACTCTGTGCCCGTTCTTCTTTGCTGCCGGGACATAGAAGAAGAAGCCTATGGTAATGCCTATGCACAGTAGCAGAAGATCTTGCCAACCTGCGACAAATACTGCAAATACTTCAAATGCCGTGCAGACAACTCCTACTATGAACTGCCATGCTTCCTTGCGCTGCACTGAAATTACCATCTGGTAAATTCCGGCAAACATGTAAGTTATGAGCACTGCCACGGTGCACATCTGGGAAGCGAAAGTGTAGGCGGCAGAGAGGAAGGGCAGGCAGAGGATGAAGATGGTCTGAAGGATGGTGGCTATGAGGAGGGAGGTTACGTAAGAGTCCTTCCTCTTCTTTCCGGGCTTGCCCCAGAAGGGAGCCAAGGTCATTTCGGAGTTGGACATAAGTGCCGTAGTCTCGGCAGGGAGGATTGTCCAAGAAAGCCAGCAGGCGAGGATGGAGATAATGATGCCGATGGTCAAAATCCAGTATGCCCAGGATCCCACGGTATTGGCCATAACGGCGGAAAGAACGGTTCCGTCGGTGCCGTTGTTGGCCCAGTTGGAAATGACGCCCTGGGGGAATACGGCGTAGGGGAGGATGGAGCACCAAACGTAGACTATGGCCAAAATCAAAAGGCCCCAAAGGGTGGCGTTGCCGGCAGCCCTGTTGGACTTGGCCCTCTTGGAAAGAACGGCCGCGCCCTCAATGCCGACAAACACGAACATTATGTTGACTATGGAGCCCTGCATCTGGGTCCACACGCCGCTGGGGGCCACGCCGTGAGAGACGTTGGCCGCGAGGTTGCCCCAGAAGTCCTGGGTGAACACTCCGGCTTTGACCGTGCACACCAGCACGATCATGGCGATCACGATAGGAATCAGCTTGCAGATAGTTCCGATGGTGTTGATGAGGGTGGCTCCCTTCATGCCTGCCATCACTATGAAAGTCAGGCACCAAAGGACGATGGCCGCCACTATAACGCTGGGCCAGTTGCTTCCGTCGCCGAATACCGGCCAGAAGGAGCCCACGATGGCCATAAGCAGGGTGGCGAAAGCGACGTTGCCAATCCATGAAGAAAGCCAGTAGCCCCAGCCTGAGATGAATCCGCCCAGCCATCCGCAGCCGGCTTTTCCGTAGCTGAAAATGCCTGCGTCAAGATCAGGCCTTTTCCTGAGTAGGTTGTTTAAGGTAAGAACCAGGGCCACAACGCCTACAAGGCATATAACCCATGACCAGATCATCGGGCCCGCGGCCGACACTTCGGCCAGCTGTCCGGGAAGATTGAAAATTCCTGCACCTATGCAGGCGCTTACCACAAGACCTATTAGGGCTATAACGCCTAATTTCTTCTGTGCGCCCTGTGCAGTACCTTGTTGATCGTCCATGATCACAGCTTTCCCAGAGACAATCACCCTGGGCATAAACTCACACACCGCGCCAAGATGATTGTCTCAAGCTAAAAAATTAAATACAGGCGACAATGCCATACGATACGGAAAAAATTCTAGATCAAAAATCAACAAACTTAAAATTTCCTAAAAGCCCAACTCAATTCAGGAAGAGGAACCAATTCTTGACATGGAAGAAAAGCCTGGGAATCTGGTTGAAGATGTCTCCGTCTCCTGCATTTACAAAACAGGCGAAGAAATGGAAGAGGATGGAATAAAACAGGGCGGAAAATAGAAGGAGCCTCAAAAGGTATCCCCATTGCAAATAATGGGAATTGGAGTCCGAGAGGGAAAGAAGGGGCAAAACGCCTACTATGAAAAGAAGGGCCGTGGGGGCTCCGAAATCGCAAACGTAGTGCTGCATTAGTCCGGCCAGATAGGAATCCGCCAGAGCCGCCAAAAGAATCCAAAACAGCGTAAAGCCCATAAGGGAAATAAGGCCCCTTCGGGAAGAATAGGTACCGTAGCCCTCGTCTTTAAGCACTGAAACCGTATCGGCTTTCCTCTTTCTGGAAAAAGTCCAGGGGATGAGGAATATGAAGAAAAAGGCCGGGGTAAGGGCTGAAAAGAGGCCGCCGATCCACGGACCCTCCCACTGCCAGACTTGAAGATCGGGAAGAGGCTCGAAAATGAAGGGAAAAGCCGCCTGAAGGCTTGCGGGCTCGAAGAGGTAGTAGTAGAGGATGGAAAGGGTGCCCACCTTGGGCCACTTTTCCTTTTCCACGTCGTAAACCGTCAGCTGGTAGGTATTTCCAAAGCTGAAAGGCGATCCGAATCTGGCGTGGTTGTAGACCAAAAGAAGCGGAAAGACGAAGCAGTAGGGAAGGCAGATGAAAATTGAAGGAAGGACGGACCTTTTGCTGAAAAGCGATCTGTCCTTGAATATGCTTCTCCAAAATATTGCCACGGCAAGAATGGAGGCTATCTCGAACTGAGGCCTTGATCCCAAATTGGAAGCCATGAAAAGGGATCCGAAAAAGGCCCACCACGAATTTATATGGGCAAGCCCCTTCTTCCTCCTTTTCGACATCTCCCAGCACCAGAGCCCGAAGAAGGTGAAGAAGAAAGAACAGGTGATGGGAATGGCGTAAGTATCGGCCTGGAAAACTTCAAAAAACAGGCCGCACCCTATCGCGCAAATCCAGGTGACAAGAAGGCAGGCTCCCGGGCTGCATTCTTTCAGGCGATCTTTTGCCACCTTAAAGACGAGGAGGGTAAGGGAGATAAGGGAGAGGAGGGAAAAAATGAGGGCCGCGTCTGCCGTGGGAAGGCTTCTTCCGCCTGTAATAAGGGAAAAGGGAACAAAAAGCAAAAGGGCCGGAATGACTCCGAAGTAGCAGTAGTACTTGCCATGATAAAAAGCGCAGTCCCAATAAACTGTGATGCCGCTTTTTCCCGGATGCTCCCAAATAGCGTGCCATGAGGCGTAGTTGTAGGGGTTCTTTAAGGCGGCAAGCTGGGGATTTACGGGATAATCCAAAAACAGCCTGCCGTGCAAAAGCGACTTGGCGAGTATGTCGTAGACCTCGTAAGGAGCCCCCCCGACGTCGCCTACGTAAATCCTTCTAGCCTCGAAGATATACCAAATCCCCACATAAAAGGCCATCAGAAGCAAGGTGGAGAGAACGACCAGAGAAATCTGGAAAAGGGAGCGCAAATCAAGATCCAGCTTATAAAGAGGGGAAGCGGGTCCGAGGAACAGGGAAAGGATTATGAAGAGGATCATGAGCAAGATCCTGAGGGGGCTTGCGTCAAAAGGAACTCTGGGGTTGATTACCACGCCGTAGAAATCGAAAAGCTTTCCGGGATCGGATCTGACCTGAATCTGGATATGCTTATAGGCTCCTGAAGCGTTTATGTACAGGGAAGTGGGGCAAGAGGGATTGAGCTGCTGCCAATAGTTTGAAGCGTGGGGTTCAGAGGATCCCGCAAGGAAGCTGACTACCCTAAACTGCATGCCCGGCGTATTTTTGAGGCCCGGATTTTCTATAAGGCGCACAAACTTTATGGGGCTTTCTGACTGCAGATCGATATTTACCTGAGGATCTCTCACTTCCCTGCCGGCTACTTTTGTATCATTTTTCGAATCCATCGCAAGGCCCTGGGTATTGGAAGAGGAAAGGGGCTCGAAAGATGGGGAAGAGGAAATCGTCTCCCAGAAAGGAAGGTTAAAAATGAAAATCTCCAAAAAAGCCGCCAGGGCGAGACAGAATATTAAAAACTTCCATCTGCGTTTTGCAAAGATTTTCCATCCCGATCCAAGCTCGGAAAAATTCAGATGAAAATCCCTCTTGCGATGCGGGAGCGAAGGATGCTTTTTTTTAGCCTTCAGGGTAGAAATCAAAGCCGTGCGTCTTTCCGATAGGGAACCACTAGGTATACATTCTATAACTTTACAAACTTTTTTATTTTCATTTGCGACTAAAGGCCATGAATTAAAATTGATATCGCACCGGGCCTTAAGGCAGGGGCAATTACCAAAAGGAGCGAATATGGCTACTCAGACTTTTGACAAGTCTTCATTTGAAAAGGCGATTTCCGGAAAGGGCGTAGTCTTGGTAGATTTCTGGGCTACCTGGTGCCCGCCCTGCCGCGCCTTCGGACCGATTTACGAGAAGTCCTCCGAAGAGCACCCCGATTTCGTATTCGGAAAAGTCGACGTGGACGACAACCAGGATCTTGCGGCCCAGTACTCCGTACAGGCCATTCCCACCCTCATGATCGTAAAAGACGGAGAGGTAGTCTACAAGAAAGCGGGAGCGCTCAACGCAGAGCAGCTCGAGGCTAAAATCAAGGAAGCGACTAAGTAAGAGGGGGAAAAGGGCGGATGGCGCTCCATCGGGGTCAAAAAGGATCTTTTTTCAAGCCCAAGATTCTCGCCGGCGCCCTGGCCGTGGCGGTGGCCGTGTGCCTTGTAGGCTGGGCGGGCTTTGCCATGGATAAGACTTACTCTAAAAATAAATCTCTTTCTTCCGCTTTCATCCCCGCCCCCTCCCAGGCCGAGGAAGGGTCTTTCATTAGCGAGGGCGCGGGCGGGGCCGATCCCGGAACCTCTTACGTAAAGGTCGTTATAAACGGCCAATCCAGATTCGTGTTCGGGATGCATTTTACGGATGTAAAGTCAGTGCTGCAGGATGGGAACATCACCCTTGAGCAGGGCGACAGCATTTCCCCCTCCCTGTCTTCTCCGGTAAATGAAAACACCATCATTACCATAGACAGCCCCAATTCCCAGATCAGCACTCAAGATACCCCCATAGCCTACAACATCATCACCAAAAACGATCCCAGCATGCCTGCCGGGACTGAAAAAGTGTCGGTTCAGGGCAAAGACGGAGTCATGCAGACTACAAAGCTTGTAAGGCGCACGGGCTCCAAGGTAACTTTTTCAAATACCATAGTTTCTTTCGTAAAGACCGCCCCTACAAACGAAGTGATCCTGATAGGTACCCAGGCTGCACCAAGCCAGCCTTCCCCTTCCTCTCAGAGTGCTTCTTCCTCTTCCTCGTCTTCATCTTCGTCTTCATCCTCCCAATCGTCTTCGCCATCTCAGTCTTCTTCCTCTTCTTCGTCCGCTTCCTCCTCCATCGGAACCACCCAGGCCGTAGGAAGCCCCCAAAAAATTGCCCAGCAAATGCTTGAAGAACATGGCTGGGGAGCTGAGCAGTTCACATGTTTGGTGGAATTGTGGCAAAAAGAGTCGGGATGGAGCGTGACGGCCGAAAATCCATCCGGAGCCTACGGCATTCCCCAGGCTTTGCCGGGAAGCAAAATGGGGCCCGGATGGCAAACGAGCGCGACGGTGCAGATTTCATGGGGTCTGGAATATATAGCCACCCGCTATGGGACGCCCTGCGGAGCATGGGCTCACGAAGTGGCGGATAATTGGTACTGATTTAAAAAGGGTATGTAGATTTCAGCGCTGCGCGATTTGTATCGCGCCTTTTTTATTGCTTTTTGCCGGCCGCCTGCTTTTGAGAAGGAACAGAGGGGGGAGTGGATGAAGGCAGAGAAGGAGAGGAAGGAGAAAGGGTAGAGGAGGAAGCGGAGGATCCTGAATCCGGCCCTTCAAGATTTCCCTGGCTGGGGCCTGCCATAGTCCGGTTATAAGAATTGGCTCCGCTTCCCTCAAGGGGCGTAGAAGGGGAAGAAGAAGGAGAAGGCGAAGCGACCTTCGACTCCTGCTGCATTTCCTTTTGTTGCTGTTGCTTTAGGCTTTCAAGCTTTTGCTGCTCGTACTTCTGCGCGCTGGCCGTGACTTTTTCCACGGCTTCCTGAAGGGCTGTTTGAGCCGTAGACATCTGCGAAGCCGTAGAAGAGCTGTCCTGTTCCACATTCTTGGCCTGGGTCAGGGCTTTTTGAAGGGCGGAAATGGTGGCGGGATCCGCTACGGCTCCGTTGTTTTGCGCCAAGGCCTGCTGGGCTGCGGCTATAGCCTTGGAAAGGGAAGCCTTTGCGTTTTTCAGGGCGGCGGTAGCCTGAGAGCTCTTAAGGGCCTGGATATCGGACTGGGTTTTGCTTATAAGCGAATTAATCTGCTCTACAGCCTGATTCATGGACTGGGCGTTGGAATTGAGGAGGGCGGCGGAGGCTGAAACGGGACAGGATACCGCTACGGGGAGGGTGGTGTCGATGTCTGACTGAAGGGCCGAAACAAGGCTGCTTCCCCCCTGGGAATAGACGGTGGAATCAAGCTCCGACTGTGCGGAAGCTATTACCTGCCTGGCGTTGTCGGAAGCATTGGTGAGCTGGGTCTGAATTTGCTGGCAGGTTTCAAGAGCCCTTTGCCTCCTGTTGGTGCTCCACCACCACCATCCTCCGAAGCCCAGGCAGATTAAAACCGCCAGGATCACTATGAGGGCTATCCATCCCCCTTTGCCCCTCTTTTCCTTTTCTTTCTTCTTTTTCCTTTTGGGGGGCTGATAAGCGGCTTCCTGGCCGTATATGCCGGGAGTGCTGGTAGGAGGGGAGAAAGGGGCCTGGGTGGAAGCGGGAAAGGCATCCGAAAAGTCGTATGTGCCGGTACCCGAGTCGTCATAGGAGAGGTCGTTGTCGTAATCTACATATCCGAAGTCTTCAGGCGTTGCTTTCGTTTCGGCTTTGTCATAATCGTCTCCCCCTCCCACGGCTCCCAAGTACATTGTGGTTTCGGCGGGATTTTCCTCTTCCTTGGAAGGAGAGGAGGCGGAAATTACCTGCGTCTCCTCGCTATTTGATCCGCGATTGGCGTGGTTTATTCCCACTTTCGTAGTAGCATCGTCCCCGGATGGGCGGGCCGGAGGCATCATGCGCGTCTCTTCCACCGGGGAAATTACCTGCGTCTCCTCGCTATTTTTAGGATTGGGAGGAAGGCTTGGCTTATTTGTCTGGGAGGGTTTGGGGGGAACTGGAGGAATAGCTTGAGTCTCTTTGTCGTCACCGTTACTGTTCATAACCCGGAATCCTCCAAAATTGCCCTGTTAATACTGTGATTATCTTAATATGCAAAATAATAGAGAAAATGACAATTTTGCAAAATCCCATAAAAAAGTGCCCCCACAGGGACTCGAACCCTGGACACGCGGATTAAGAGTCCGCTGCTCTAGCCAACTGAGCTATGGAGGCGACAGTCAAAATTGTAGCACAGCTGTTTTCTTTTATACAACCCTGGGAAGAAACGTGGTGGGGGCCCGGTTAAGGCGTATATTTACCACCTTGGAACCCGTATTTAAGGAAACGCCCCTTACGGTAACTGTGCGAAGCGCAAACTTTTTGAGGTCGTCGTCCGTTAGGGCGGAAGGGGACTTTACTACGTTTAGCGCAAATTTCCCAAGATCCAGCCCTTCGGCTTTCGCCTGATTTAAAACTTCGAGAAACTCTCTTTTAAAGGCTCTCGAAAACTTCACCCTTCCTGCAGGAACTCCGTAAAAGGCGGAGCAGATATAGGAAATTTTTGAAACCAGCGGCAAAGAGCCTTTATAGGCGCCTTTTCTCATGGCCCTTTTTCCGTTGAGGAGGGAAAGAAGCCGCTTTCCCGTATCTAAAAGCTTTTTTTCTCCGTCTTTTGCGGGATTTAAGGCCAATCCTCCACGAGCCTCTTTCCTCTCTTCTTCCTTGAAAACGTTTAAGAGGGGGATGGAAAAAAGGCCGAGGCCGCGCATGCACCTTTCTCCTTGAAGCACCCTCCACGCATACGCTCCGCCTTCGCTTTCTTTCCTTCTCACTACCAAGGCCGCTGCAGGAAGGGCGCTTCCCTTTTTTGAAGCTACTTCCAGGTATTTTTGCATCCCCATATCAAAGCCGTATCCGGCCTCCATAAGCACCCAATCGTAATTTGAGAGGGCGAAATTGAGCGCGCAAAGCCCCGGGATTCCAAGGGAGACGTTTGCAAAGGGGCCGCAATACATTAAGACGGGAGAACCCCTTAGCGTGCTTAAAAAAGAAATTTGAAAGGCCGGAGTCAAAACAGGCCACGAGGAAGAAAGGGGAAGATCTTTGGCCCTAACGTACTTTCCTTCATCCTCTGCCACGGTTATGCCCCCGATGGATTTTTCGGCTTCCTTCCTGGAAAGGGAAAGAACGCGTATCTGCTCCACTTCGCAGGTAGGGCTGAGGACGAAAGTTTCCGCGTAAGGCCCCGCCTGTACCTTCCTCAGGTATTTTGTCGGGACAGACGAAGTCCTTGGAAGAAGAATCCGGGCTTTCTCTCCCGCCTGCTTTTCGGCCAAACTCACCAAAAGGTTTTGATAGCTTCCCACCCTAAGCATTTCGCCTTGAAGGCCGAAATCGGCTTCCTCAGCCTCCTTTAAGGAAGACAACCCCGCTCCGCTGGCCCCGCCTTTGGCCCCTGCCGCGCTTATCCCCATGCTGGGCTGCCTTAAAACCGCGCAGGCCGAAGCCCCTGCGGCCCTCAGGGCGTCCAAAAGGGCGAGGGCGCAGCTGGTTTTTCCTTCCCCCCTTGAAGCGGCCGAAGGCGGGGCTGCGGTGACGATGATGAGCTTTCCCTTTGACTTAGGGATTTTAAGAAAGGCGTCCCGGCTCTTAAAAGTTGTCAAAAAATCTCCCCTTTTAAAAAAGCTACACCGGAAGATTCCTTCCGGTGTAGCTTCAACTTTAAAGTATTGCAGCCTTAATTGTCGGAAAGGTAGAAGGAATTGTTCATCTGCATGCTGGCAGAGTAGATTACCTTCTCCAAAAGCTCGTCCGTCTTTTCCTTTATCTGGGCGCAGAGCTTCTCGTTGGCCTCCTGAAGGATGGAGTGCACTTCCTTGTCATCCATATCGGCGGCTTTAAGGCCTTTGTCTTCTATGAGCTTGTCGGTAAGCATGACGTCGTTGTGGCCTATGGCGATGGTATCCAGCTGGTAGTTGCTCAGATCCATCTCCATCGAGCTGAAGTGAGCGTCGGCCATGCAGGCGATGAGCCTGTCTTGCCAGTAGAGGTAGTCGGTATCCACCTTGGCCCTGGCTCCCTCTATGTAATCCACGCTCTTGTCGATATTGGTGTAGATAGGCAGGAGGGTGGCGTAAGGAATGGAGCCGTAGGCCAGCCACTGTATGGCCCTGTAGCTTTCTCCGGCGTAAGGACGGATCTGCAGTATAGACAGCTCGCTTGTGCGGTTGATGCCTATGGGCCTGTAAAGCTTGCGGGAAACCTTGGTGCCCTTGGGCCCGTAGGGGTCGTAGACGGTGGACTGGTAGTGGCCGGCCATGCAGTAGTGCACGTCTTCTATGGAAATCTTCCTCTCAGGGCTTCTGGCCCAGGGGATGTCGTCGGACTCGGGAGTGTGGAGGGCCTGGGGGTTGTCCCAGTCCTCGTCATAGGGGTTGAGGTACCTTTGCATAAACCATGCCCTGGGAGTGTTGTAGACGTGATCCAGGTCAGACCTGGATCCGAATACGTCCCTGGGGTTGAAGTGGTCCTGGTCGCCGTCAATGTTGGTATTGAGGTGGTTGTCTTTTATGAACTGGCGAAGGTCGGAAGAGCACATGTAGTTCTTCCTGTCCCCTTCGGCGTCGATAAGGTCGAACTCGTCTATTCCCAGCTGGTTGGGCATGGTCACATAGCAGTCGTCGGGGACCCTTTTTGCGATCCAGTGGTGGCCTCCCACGGTTTCCAGCCACCATATTTCGTCTCCGTCGCAAAAGCCTATGGCGTTAGGCTCGTAAGTGCCATATTTTTCCAGAAGGGAGCCCAGCCTCAGGGCCCCGTCCTTTGCGGTCTTTACGTAAGGAAGGACGATCGTCACCAGATCCTCTTCCCCGATTCCTCCCGCCACTTCCGGAACATAGCCCGCTTCGCCGGGCTTGCCTTTGGCGGGCTGGAGGACGACGTAAGGATCGGCCCCCAGGACTCTGGAATTGGTAGTGATGGTTTCAGTGGCCGTCATAGCTACGTTGGCCGCGTTGATGCCGGCCTCACCCCATACGCCGTCTTGTCTGACAGAATCCGGCACGCAGGTGTAGCGGATAGGATCATCCGGGAGCTCAAGCTCAATGTGGCTGCATACGGACTTGTAGTGCCTGGGCTGATCTTCTGGCTGGACGACTACGAACTTCTTGACGTTGAACATCCCGTTGGGGGTGTCTTCGTTTCTGGCCATAATCGTCGAGCCGTCGTAGCTGGCATTTTTACCTACGAGGAGTGTAGTGCATGGCATATCTTTGTCCTCTTTTCTAGAACTACATAAACCATTATCAGCTCTTTGGTAAGAGAATAACAGTTATTCGTGTGTTTTTTCTGCGTAGGCGATCCGGGATGGAAGGCCTGAGGGAGCGGGGTACGCCTCTGCAAAAAGAGAGATTCGGGGAAGCGAAAAGGCAATAAGGGGAAATACCCTCTGCACGGAAGCCCGCCTGGGGATTTAAGGAAAGAACGCGTCCTCCAAAAATCCCTGACTTCGCCTATAAAGCGCAGGCGAAACCCCAAAACGCAGGGACTCTCGAGGCTTTGGAGCACACCCTGTCTTTCCCCCTCTGCGCCTTCAAATTCGCATGCTTTGCCTTCGTCTGCGGCTTCCTTTACGGGCCGCCGCGGCCACTCCGTACAGGCTAAAGAAGGCCTTCCTTCAAACTCTGCGGAGAGCTTCTTCATTTCGAAAAGAGCTTCCGACTTGGAAAAAAGCCCGGAAAGCACGGGGGCGAAGGCCGGAAGGCCGTTTTCCCTATACCCTACGGCCAGGGCCGTAAAAGCCGCATCAGTTCCTGCCTGCAGGCGACACGGACGGAGAAATCGGAAAGGGAGTTAAAGAGGGCGTCCGCCTTCGCACCCGGAATGCCGCGCCCATTTCCCATGCCTTTTCAGGGCTTTTTACTGCAAGATCGCTCTCTTAGGCCCGTCCCGCCAAAAGGGCGCAGGCCTGAGGGACTTTCAAAGTGGAAGAAGCGTCGGGAGCGCTTCCTGAAGCCAAAAGGGAGTGCAAAAGATCCGAAAGATAGAAGCCGTCTTTGAGATCAAGCTTTTCTTGTGTGGCCCACACCCTCAAAAGGTAGAAGTGGGTTTTATCGGGGGGAGTGGGGCCGATGTAGAGGCTGGAGGCGGGAGAGGATGCCTGGCCTACAAACCTTGACACGAGAGAGTTTTTGCCCCTGCAGGATTCCGGCGAAAGCTCCTTCATATTCCTGCTGAAGTCCTCGGGAATCGAGGCCTTCCCGGAGGCGTCGGAAACCCTTATATTGGCGGCGCACCAGTGGATCCATGCAAACCCCGCCACGGGAATGGAGTCGGGATCCGTAAAAGCGATGTGAAGATAGTTGAATCCGGGAGCTATCCCTTCAACCTTGAACGGGAAAGACGCTACCGCGTGCCCGTCTATTTTGTTTTGCTCGGGGGCGTACTTTGAAAAGGCGTCCGGGATGACTTCAAAATCAGTGAGAATATGCATATTCCCAGTATCCGTTTATTTTTTTAGAAACGCCAACGAAGAAGGATTTGGCAAAAAAGGCTCTCAAAAACGAGCTGCGGGGAAACGTTGGCTTCCACCTTGGAAAAAGAGGCCTTCACTTGCTCTGCAAGAAAGAGGAGGGAAGGCCGAGAGAGGGAGGAAAGCAGGGAAGGCGAACCCGAGGAGGAGGGGACGTCTTTTTCCCGAAGGGCGCGGGAAAAGAGGAGGAGGAGGGAGGAAAGAAGGGAAAAGCAATAGGCCTTCTTGTCTTCAGCTTCTTTCGCCTTCCCCGCCTCCTCTCCCGCCAGGCCTGCCGCTTCAGACATCTTCGAAGAGGAAAGGAGGGCGGAAAGGAGGTTCTTCGCTTCTTCTCCCGCGATCCCCTCCTCCTCTCCGAAAGAGGGGGAGATGAAATAGGAGTGGCATCTTGACTTTATGGCGGGGGCCACCCCCAAAAGGGAAGGGGAAAAGAGGATCCACGAGCTTTTTTTCGCGGGTTCTTCAAGATCCTTTAAGAGGGCGTCCTGGCTCGCTTCGGAAAGGGAGGAGAGGTCTTCTATCACCCCTATCCTGCGCGGAAGGGAAACGGGGGATTTTTGCATGAGGTCCACGGTTTCCCTCACCTGGGAAATCGAAGGGGAGGGGGAGCGGGGTATGAAAAGGACGTCTCTGGAATTTAAAGGGGACTCTTTCCCTTCAAGCAGGCAGCACAAAGCCTCCGCGCACTCCATGCGCGACTTCGAATTTCCCCCGCATACCAAAACCGGGCAGGAAAAGTCCGCAACGACGCCCAGCATGGCCTTTATTTTTTCTTCAGCCCCCATTTCCTTTTCACTTCCTCCCTTGCCCTGGCCCCGACCTTTCTGAGATCTGCGGAGGCGTCCACGATCTTTCTTTCCCCTCCCCTTCTCGCAAGCAGTCCGTAAAGGCAGCCCGCCCTTTTTTGAAGGAGGAAATCTTTGTCGAATCCGCTCTCTTTTCCCCTGATTTTCATGCGCTTTGCAGAGGCGCTGGGCGGGCAGGAAAAGATGAGGGTGAGATCCGGCTTGAGGGAGGTGGCGAAGGCGTTTATTTTTTCCACTTCCCTAATATCCATGCCCCACCCGCCGGCCTGGTAGGCCAGGGAAGAATCGGTGAACCTGTCTGAAATGACCCAGAATCCCTCTTCCAGCAGCTCTTCTATTTTTTGCGAGTGCAAAGCCCTGTCGGCGGCGAAAAGCAGGCATGACTCCTTTCTGCACCCGCATGACTCAAGGGCTTTCAAAATCTCCGGGCTGTAGGGTTCTTTCGTCACTTTGGCTTCGATTCCAAAGCCTTTGAGAAAGGAAGCCAAAAGGAAGGCCTGGGTGCTCTTGCCCGTGCCGTCGCACCCCTCTACGGCTATGAACTTACCCCTCGCTTTTCTTTTTTCCATCCCTTTTCTTCTCCAAGAGCCTGTAGGCCGTAAACTCGTCCACCTTGTTCACGTTAGCCCCCTTGGGGAGGGCGGCGTTGGTAAGGCCGTCTGTGACGTAGGGCCCGAAGGGTCCGTTTTTCAAAACCACTTTCCTTCCCGTGACGGGATCCGGGGGGAAGGTCTTGAAGGCCATGCTGGAAAGGGGGTCGGAAGAGGAGAGGAGGGACTTCGCTTTTTCAAGGCCTATGTCAAACACTTCCCCGCCCGGCATGCTTACGCGCTTTAAAACCCTTTTCGCGCTTCCCCTGCCCTTCTTGCACAAAGACAGGTAGGCCCCGTAGCGGCCGATATTGGAAAAGACTTCGTACTCCCCTTTTTCTTCGCAGTAGGATCCCACGAGCCTTGGAAGGGAAAGGAACTTTTCGGCTTCTCCGATTGTGAGCAGCAAGGGGTCGTAGCCCTCGGGAATGGAAGCGGTCTTGTCTTCCCCCGAGCCGTCCCGGGCGCTTATGTAGTAGCCGAACCTCCCGTTACACACTTCCACCTTCTTTCCCCCTTCGTCTTTAAGCACCCTGGGAAACATTTGGGCTTTGGTAAGAAGGTCCTGGGCCAGAGAATAGGTAAGTTCGTCAGGGGAGAGATCGTCTGGTATGGGGGCCGTGGCCTTCCTTTCCTCTCCTTCCCTCTTCTCCACATACGCCCCAAAGTGGTTTACCCTCACGCTGAGATCCGGCCCCAAATCCACCCTGGAAGAAACCCTGGGATCTATGGATTCGGCGTCAGCCGCCAGCTCTTTAAGCCCTTTTTCGCCGCAGGCCCCGAAGTAGAAGTCGGAGAGCCACTTTTCCTCCCCCTCTTCGCCTTTGGCTATCTGGTCCAGCCCCTCCTCCATTCTGGCAGTAAAGGAGTAGTCTACAAGGCTGGAGAAATAGTTTTCCATGATGGTGGTAACTATCACGGCAAGCCATGAAGGGACCAGCGCCCTTCCCCTCTCTTTGGCGTAGCCCCTGTCGATTATCGTAGAAATTATGGCCGCGTAGGTGGAAGGCCGTCCTATGCCCTTGGCCTCCAGGGCCTTTACGAGGGAGGCCTCGGTATAGCGGGCGGGAGGCTGGGTGGAATGGAGGCCCTCCTCGACTTTTTCTATTTCAAACTTGTCTCCGGGCTTTAAGGACGGCAAAGATCTCTTTTCCTCTTCCGGGCCCAGGGCTAAGAATCCCGGCTCCTCTATCACCTGAAAGCCCGTTTCAAACAAAGCCTCCCCGAGGGGGGAAGGGGCCTTCAGGACCACGGAAAGGGACTTTCCGCAGGCGTCCTTCATTTGGGAGGCCAGGGTCCTTTCGTAAATGAGGGAGTAAATCTTGTAGTCTACAAGGCTGAGGGCGCTTTTCAGGCTTTCGGGGGAACGGAACCTGCTTCCGGCAGGCCTTATGGCCTCGTGGGCCTCCTGGGCTCCGGGGGACCTGTTTTCATACTTCTTTGCGGAAGGGGGAAGGGCAGCGGGGTATAGCCTTTTCACTTCTTCCCTTGCGGCTTCCAACGCCTCCTGGCTTAGATCGGTGGAATCGGTCCTCATGTAGGTGATGAAGCCGTTTTCGTAAAGGCTCTGGGCGGATCGCATTATGGTCCTGCTTGAAAGCCCCAGCTTGTTTCCGGCCGCCTGCTGGAGGGTGGAAGTGGTGAAGGGGGCGGGCGAAGAGCGGCGGAAGGCCTTTTCTTTAACCTGGACCACCTCAATCTCTTTTCCTTCAAGGGACTTTAAAATATCGCACTCTTCTTTGGAAAGGATCTTCAGGTTTTTATCCCGGGTCTTTCCGTTTGAATCGAAATCCTTGCCCTGGGCGGTTTCAAATCCTCCCAAAGAAAAGAGCCTGACCGTCATCCCCGAAAATTCGGCCTTTACGTCCCTCCACTGGGCCTCTTTGAATTTCCCCCTCTCCCTCTCTCTTTCCACAATCATTTTCGTAGCCACAGACTGCACCCTGCCTGCGCTGGTCCTGGAGGCTACTTTCCTCCACAAAAGGGGGGAAAGCTCGTAGCCGTAAAGCCTGTCTAAAATTCGGCGCGTCTCCTGGGCTTCGACCATATCCATGTCGATTGCCCTGGTGTTTTCCACGCTCTTTTCTATCGCGCTTTTGGTAATCTCCTGAAACACCATGCGCTTTACGGGAATTTTAGGCTTTAAAACCTGTACGAGGTGCCAGGCTATGGCCTCCCCCTCCCTGTCTTCATCCGTAGCCAGGTACAGTTCCGAGGCGTCCTTTAGGAGGGCTTTCAAAGAAGTTATGGTGGACTTTTTTTCAGGGTCCGTCACGTAGTAGGGCTTAAAGCCGTCTTCTATGTCTACTCCGAACTTTCCGTACTTTTTCTTTTCTGAGGCGGGAACCTGGGAGGACTGGGCCAAAATCCTGATATGCCCTACGCTGGCCGCCACCTTGTAGCCTTCGCCCAGGTAGTTTTGAATCTTTTTGGCTTTTGCCGGCGACTCGACTATGACCAGTTTTTCGCCTGAGGCGCTTTTTTCCGGTTTCTTACCCAATTTTTATCCTTTGCTCGCTCTCTTTTTCCTCTTCCTTTTTCTTCCTTCTCTGGCTGCGGGGCCTGGGAGGGGGACCTATAAGCCCTACGGGGCTCAAGGGAGAGGAAGTGAGCTGGTGCATCATGCCAAACAGCCCTATCCCCAGCATCGCCGAAGAGGAGATGAGAAGAGATGAGGCAAGGCAGGCGGGCTTTTGAATCCACATCGCATTGAACTGGACGCCGGGGGAGACCTGAAAGACGAGGTAGAACCCCCACGCCAGCCCGAAAATCGACAGGACTATCATAAGCGTGCACAAAACCTGCAGCCACGGCCTGGATCTCCTCTTTCCCGCTTCGTCCATCCTCGACTTTCTTGTAAATATCAGGCTGTAGAGGCTTATGGAAGTGACGAAAAAGAAAGCCGTCACGACGTCTGATGGCCTGTGCCACCTTTCTATCACGAGGGAAATGCCCAAAATCGAAGCCAAAACCCAGTCGAGCACGGCTATCCACGCTCTCGATGAAGGGGCGCAGCCCATCAGCAAAAGGAGGCAGGCTATAAGCATGGCCGTAGAGTGGCCGGAGGGTGAAGTGTTTAAAACGCGGGTGCGGGAGAGCAAATCCGGCCTGGGGGTCAGGTGCTTCCAAAGGGTGGAAGACACACCGGCCACCACGGCAAAGCAGAACATCTGCAAAGCCAGGCCGAATTTTTTACGCGCCATGGCCCATACGAATCCCGCCAGGCCCATGATGCAGATTAGAGAGATTATGAATCCCTCGGTTGTAAAAAGGTTAGGCAAAAAAACCAGGTACGGAGCCTTTTTGCTGAACAGGGGATAAAACCCCTCCCACACCACTTCGTCAAACTCCTGGCCGAAAAGGGTGTGTACGGAAAGAAAATACACCGTAAGCGACGCCGCCAGCATCAGCGTAGCCAGCACCGCGCACAGCACCAGAGATGAGGGACGGGGGCTTGAAAGAAGGGGATCTAAGGGAGAGCTGCGCTCCGAAGGAGCCTTGTGCACGCCTGAGGCCGCCGATTTCTTATCTCCTCCCAGCACTCGCCCCTCCTCACAGCTGGATATGTCCGACCGTAAAACTTAAACCACTCGATAATATATCAGATCGGACAAAGGGGTTCAGGAAGCGCGCTTGGTTCCGCGCCCGAAGGGGTAAAGGAAGATGGCGTTCCATTCGCTGTTCAGGCTCACGGGAGAAGAGGCGTTAAGCCCCTCTTTGGACGCCACTTCAGCCACAAATCCCGGGCGCCCCGCCCCTTCAAAACCCTGCTTGGGGGTTATGACGCATATCTTGCGCCCGGGCTCTATGGAGGAAGAAGCGTCCAGAAGGCAGTCGCTCAAGGCCTCTTCGTCATTTCCGTCCCTCCACCATATGCACGACATGTCGGCTCCGTCTCCGGAACTTTCATCTAAAAGGTCGGAACCTATGCACTCGCATATGGCGTCTCTCAGCTCGCCCTCTACATCCTCTCCCCACATGTATTCTTTGACTGAGACTCCGGGCTTGAATCCCAGCTTGTTCAAGATTTCACTACTATCCATTCTTATAAAGATACCGTTAAGCCTTTAAATTGCCCTCTGATTTTGCATATGGCGAAATCAGGCCTTGCAGTAGGGCAAAAGGGAAACCCTGTTTGAAGAGATGTCTTTTAAGGCTTTAAGGGCTCCCGAAAGGGAAGAGACGGGGACTACCCTGAGGCCTTCGGGAACTTTGGAGGAGAGGACCTGGGCGCAATTTGAGGCCGGGGCCAGAAAGAAGGAGGCCCCGTCCCTTCGGGCGGCGATCATTTTTGACGCTATCCCTCCGATTTCCCCCACTTTCCCCGCCTTTGAGAGGGTCCCGGTGCCGGCCACGTTTTTTCCTCCCGTCAGGTCCTGCCCCGTGGCCTTTTCTATCAGCCCCAAAGCAAAGATCATGCCTGCCGACGGGCCTCCTATGGGCCCGGAATTTATCTTCGCGTTTTCCACCTTTTCAGCCGAAAGCCCCTCGGACTTCAAGAAAGAAGCGGCCGCCGCCTTGGCGCTTTGCTTCGCCTCCTCCATAAGGCCCTGCTGGTTTTTTTCGTCCTGGGAAAAGGAGGAGCCTATGGGGAAAACCACTTCCTTCGGCAGCACCCTGGAGGAGGGATTGAAATAGTTGGCCACGGCCATGAAAACCGGAAGCGTGTTGGAAGGCGATCCCACTACGTTTACCGTGACGACGTCCAAAGAACCGGAGGGTGAAGAGGCTCCCCCTTCCTCTATCGCCTCCCCTCCGAGATCCACTTTCTTTTCCCCGTAGTCAAGGACGGCCTTGCCCAAGACGTTCATGGTGGGCCCCGGCTTTTCCATGACGTAGTTTGTGGGAAAGAAAATGAAGGCTACCAAAAGCACCGCCACCCCCCAGTAGGCGTGCTTTACGATCCAGCCTATATAGGCTTTGAAAGAGACGGAGGGGCCCTGGGGTTTTAGAGCCATAGCGCTTTGCCTAAAGCCCGAAAACTAATAAAATCCTGCGTAATTCCCATGATTTTGAGATAATACATGAAAATAAACGGAATGAAAAGAAAGACATCATGGACTCCAATGAATTTCACAAGTGGCTCATAGAATCTTTTGGAGAAAAGGGCGGGGAGATGGCGTGGAGGCAGTTTTCCTCCCTCCCCGACTCCATAAAAGACGAGCTTCTTTCAGAAGCCCGTCTCCCTTCTCCAGGGGAAATGCGGAAGATTTTCTCGGCCCTTCAGGCCGCAGGGCAGGAGGGAGACGCGAAAGAAGCGGTAAACCAGCCCCTCACCTCGCAAATGGCCATAAAGACCGCCGAAGAAAAGCACTTTCACAACACCCTCTCCGCCCTCCAGTTCGACCGGCTTTCTCAGGCCACGAGTTCGGCCAACCTCTGGCTGGATTCGGCTTCTTCCACCCTCCCCCTGCCTGAAAAAACCAAAATCCTTACCCCGCGCCAGTGGACGGAGGGATCGGTTAAAGCGTGGATAGGCCTAGTCACCCCCATGGCCCAGGCCATGGAAGAGGCTGCGACAAATTACTTCTCCCACGCGACGGGTATGTTCGAAGTTTTCGCCGGGGGGATACCCCTTCCCGGCATTGAAGCCGACCCCCGCTCCATCCTTCAAAACGCCATCAGGACCAACTTCGCCATACAGCTGGGATCGGCCATAGGGGAAATGAGCATCCTCACCCTCGCCAGCTTCGACTACGGAATAAGGACCATGGGGGGGAAGGCCGGGGCCCTTATCGCCGAAAACCTGGACGCCTTCGCAGACGAAGCCCAGCTTCCCAAAGAGGAAGTGTACGCTTTTTACGCCCTTCGGGAGATGGCGTACGCCAGGCTCTACAATTCCGCCCCCTGGATAGAGGGCCAGATTTCCACCCTCGTTTACAAGTACTCGCGCGACTTCGAGTTCGCCCGTTCCGATGGGGCTCAAGACATGCGCAACGTGGACTTTCTGAATCCCGACGGAATAAGCAGCGTAATAAACCTCTCCACCCTCAAGGCCAAAGACACCGAAGAGCAGAAGAGGGCCAAAGAGAGCCTTGAAAGGCTTTTGACCTTGGTGGAAAGCTGGGCGGACTGCGTGACGTGGCGGGCGGGAAGCGCCTTTATCCCCCACATTTCCGAGCTTAGGGAAATGATGAGAAGAAGGAGGGCCGAAGGTGAAATGACAGGAAAGGTCCTGGCAAAGCTGATGGGCCTGGGGCTGGATCCCAAATACGTAAGGGAGATATGCGCGAACTGGGATAAGCTGAGCGGAAATGTGGAAGAAAGAGACAGGCTTTGGTCGCACCCCAGGCTTTTGTCGAAAGTGGACGGAAAAGAGGAGAAAGAGGAAGGGGGAGACGGAAACGACTGGGATTTGGACTTTACAAACCTTTTGAAGGGATAAAGGGAAGAAAGCGGCTGAGATTGCGGGGGGAGGGAAGAAAGAGGATGTCCAGCCTCTCTTTGGCCCGCGTGCAGGCCACGTACAGTATCCTCCTCTCTTCTTCCGTCATTTCCACTTTTTCCGTCCCTATGACCAAAATCACCCTGTCCCACTCAAGGCCTTTGGCGGCGTGAATGGTGAAAAGGCAGACGCCTTCCTTTTTCTCCCCCCCTGAGTCCGAAACCGGGATGAGGCGGGAAGAGAGCTCTTTTTTAACGGCGTCGAGATCGCGTCTGGATCTCGCAAGGATTGCCACGCTTTTCCCCTTTTCCCTGTCTTGAGCCAGCTTCGCCGCCCTGGCCGCAAGGGCTGAAAAATCGGAAAAAGCCTCCTTTGACACGGCCCCCCTCGACTTCAGGGCGCAAGCCTGCCTCACGTATTTTTTCGGGGAAGGGGCGAGGACGCCATTGGCGCACCTTATGATTTCCCTTCCCGATCGGTAATTGGAAGAGAGGCTGATTTGGCGGTAGGGAGAGGGGAAGTCCCCTTTCGCGTGCTCCAAAAACCAGCTGGAAGAACCGGCGAAAGAGTAGATGGTCTGGGCGGGATCCCCCACCACGCACACGCTTTGCGCCTTGTTCGTCCAAAACTTCAAAACGGCGTGTTGGGCGGGAGAAACGTCCTGGTACTCGTCTACCGTTACCGATTCGAAGCTTTCTTCCACCAGTTTTCTGGCTTCCCGGCTGGATTTTAAGATCCGAAGGAGGAGGAGGAAGATGTCGTCAAAGTCTATGGCTCCCTTTTCCTTTTTCAGCATTTCATACTTTCTCCACGCCTCTTCAAATCCGACGGGAACTTTAAAAGAGCAGTACGAACAGGCCTCTTTAAGTTCGGAGGGGGAAATAAGGGAGCTTTTGGCCCACTTGATGGCCGTAAGGAGCCGGGAAGGGGGAAGGGAAGGGGAGGACTTTGCCAAAAGAAGGGCGCAGTCCCTTTCCTCCATAAGGGAAGGGAAAGGTGAGAGGGCGAAAAGGGACCAAAGCCTGCGCAGCTGGGAAAAAGCGAGGGAGTGAAAGGTGGAAACCCTGATCTTTTTCTCCGTCATTAAAGAAAGCCTGGCCCGAAGGGAAAGGGCGGCCTGGTTGGAAAAGGCTATGGCCGCAGTTTTGGAGGGCTTCCAGGCGCCTTCTTCCAGCGCCAGGGCTATCCGGGAAGTTACGGTGCCCGTTTTTCCGCTCCCGGCTCCCGCTATAAGGCAAAGCGTCCCTTCCCTCTGCTTTGCCGCTTCTTTTTGCAAGGGATCCAAAGAGGAGAGGATGCGGCCCTCCCCCCTCATAGCCTTTTCTTTTTCAAGCCCCATAAGTCATTACTCATTACATCTCAGATTGTATTATTTTTTTGTGACGTATATCGATTTTTTCAGGAACTGCGCCCTCACCTCGGCCGCGGCTCCCAAGCTCGACATAGTGGAAGCCGGGCCCCAGACAGCCCGGGAGGATGAAAAGATCGGTATCAGCGCTCTGCAGATAAGGACGGCCCGCAATCAAAAGTGCGTCTCCTACCTTTCCTGTTCCAAGCCGGGACAGGAAGTTTTAAACTCCCGGGCGCGGGCCGAGGCCCTGCTGGAAGGGAAGCTGGATCTTAGCCAAAAAGGCATAAAAGTTGAAAGGTGCCTTCTGGAAAAGGAGCAGGAAGATCTGGAGGGAAAGAAGTACCTCATCCTGATTTGCTCTTTTTCCCCGGGATCCTTTTCCCCCTTCGCTTCCCTAAGCGAGGAAGAGTGCCGTTCTTTCGGCCAGGGCGTAGGCTCTCTCCACTCCCTTGGCGCGGGTTTCGAAGGCTTTTTGTCCTTTTCCGCGCCTTCCATCCGGTTTGAACTGGACTCATGGATCAAGAGGCTTAGGGAGAGCGGAAAAGTGGATTCCAGAATTTTGGACGCATGGGAGGAACTTTCGGAAATGGACGCCCTCTGGGACTTTTCCCCCTCCCTCATACACGGAGGATGGAAAAAGGGGCAGGCAGGCTTTGCGGGAGGGGCCCTGTGCTCCTTTTCCAAATGGGAAGAGGCGCAGATAAGCGATCCCGCAAGAGACCTCGAGTGGATGTTTTCGGAAAAGATGGAGCAAAAGCAGATTGACGCCTTCATGCAGGGCTACGTCATGAGCATGAACGACTCCATGGATCCCTTCATCCTTCCCCGGGCAAAATTGTGGAGGCAGATGAAGATGGGGGCGGCCCTTTTGGAAGCGCAGGGAAAAGGGGAAGAACAAGCCGCTTTTTCCCTTTCCCGACAGCTTCTTCGCCTCAGTTCCGAACTGCGCTCCATAACCCCGCAAAAGCCCCAAGGCTCCCTTCCCTTAGAGGTATTGGCAGAGCCTTTGCAGGAAAAGAGGGGGGTAAAGGACCTTGAAGAGGGGCCCTCCCTTCATCCCGTTTCCCCCTCTCCCGCTCCCGCAGCCGCTTCAGCCACTTCCAGGCTTTCCTCTCCCGACGAAAAGGCCGATGGGGAAGAAATAGTGAAGGAAGCCGAAGAAATAGAAGAGGAAAAGGTGGAGGAGGAGTTTCCGGGAGACCCCGCCTTAAAGTCTGCGATGTGGAGGGTGGTAGTGAGGGCGGCCATGGCGAAAAGGGAGGGAAGGGATTTGAAAGCGGAGCTGGAAGCGGAAAAGAAGCTGGAAGAGCAAAAGGCCCCCGAGGACAGGGATACTGCTATATTCAAGCAGGCAGACTATCCCCCAAGCGCCTCTTCCATTCCCACCACCGTCCGCATCAAAGACGGGGGAAGCGCGAAAGAAAGGGCGAAAGGGGCCCCCGCCGGCCCCTCCCGCTTCACTTCGCCCTCTTCGCTGCCCAACCCTCCCAAAACCCAACACGCCGAAAGCCAGAGCCAGACCAAAGTAATAAACAGAATTGACGGGAACGCAAATGAGTGAAAAAAAAGAAATAATGGTTACGATAGGTCTTAAAAACATCCAAGGGTCCGTCGCCATAACCACCCATGAAGACGCCAAAGAAGTCATGGAAAAAATTGAAAAGGCCGTAAGCGAGAACGGCCACTGCATTATAGAGGGCAAAGACGGCCAAAAGCTTTTAATCTCCGGATCCTGCGTGGGGTTTGCGAGGGTGGAACCCGTGATCCATCCCATGATGGGGTACATGAGAACCGCCTGATGGCGTCATGGAAAGAGAAATGGAGGCACGGGCCTTTTTGGCTCTACTCCGTAATGCTGGCCTCCTCTCTTCTGGCCGAAGTGGTTTCCTTCGCCCTTTCTTCCGACACCCTTAAGATCGCCCAGAATCCCAAAGTGGATCTGGGCTGCGACATAAACGCCGTGCTGTCGTGTTCCACCGTAGCCAAAAGCTGGCAGGCCGATTTTTTGAATTTCGGCGGCTTTAAAATTCCCAACTGTTTTCTGGGAATTTGTTTTGAGGCGGTATTCGTGACGGTGGCCGTTTTGGGCCTGGCCCGGGCGAAGGTCCCCAAATGGTTTTCTTTTTGCTCATGGCTGGGAAACCTTGCGGCCCTGGCGTTTTCCTATTGGCTTTTTTCCCAGGAGCTTTACGCCATAAACGCCATCTGCCCGTGGTGCCTGACGCTCATGTTTTCTTCAACCGTTCAGTTTATGGCCCAGAGCCACGCCTCGGTGACTGTGCAGGATCTTGGCAGGGGAAGGCTTAAAAAAGCCATGGACTCCTATTACCGGCCCTCTCTGGACCTTTTTGTGGACGCGGCGTGGATCCTCGTACTCGTCCTTCTCATTTTCATTCGCGACGGCTCTAGGATTTTCTGACTGCTTTTTATGACTACTTGTGGTGCAAAAGCCCCCTTGAAGAGCCTTTCTTCCCTTTCTTTTCCACCCTCTTTGAAGAGTGCAGGGAAAGGGGCTGGCTCCTCTTTACGGCTCCCGGCATAGTCCAGTCCAGCTTTACCGAAAGCAGCCTGAGCGTCACCGTTATGGCCACTATCAAAATGTCCAAGAGGACTTCGGAAGTGAAGTTGATCCAGTTGTAGATGTAGGCCTTGCAGACGAAAACCGTGAGAATGGAGGCTACGATCGCCGGGACCAGATAGAGGTGCTTGTCCCTTATTATCACGGGCACTTCGTTTAAGATTACGTCCCTGCACACTCCTCCCCCCACTCCCGTTACCACTCCCACGAATATCGCGGTTATGGCGGGCATATGGTAGGCCAGGCCCTTCGTAGTCCCGTCGATTGCGAAAAGCGCCAAAGCCAGGGCGTCGAAGATGGTATTGGTCCAGTAGAGCTTTTCCACCTCGGGGTGCAAAAATATCACGCACAGCCCTGCCAGGATTGCAATCCCCAGGTACCAGTAGTTGGTAAGGTTGGTGGGAGGGATGCAGCCTATCAAAACGTCTCTTATGGTCCCGCCCCCCAGAGCCGTAAACCAGGCCGCTATCATTATGGAAAAAGAGTCGAACTCCCTTCTGCATGCGGCCATTCCCCCGATCATGCCGCAAAAGAAGGTGGCGAGGTACTCCACCATGAGGAAGAACCAGTTGCTTTCCAGCGGGATGGGGGTGGAAATAGAAATCTGCGCGGCTAAAAGCATATCGCAGCCTCCAAAAGGGGCTTAGGCCAGTTCAAGGCTTATTTCTAGCTCTTTCCCTTTTTCAAACTCCAAATCCGTTGCCAGAGTCTCAAGGGATATCTGCTCTGCGTATTTTTCAAGGGAAGAAAAGAGGGGGGAGGGGGCGGAAATTTTCAGGGAGATCCTGTCTGTGATTTTAAGGCCCGCCTCCTTCCTTTTCTCCTGCACCTGCCTTATCAGGTCCCTGATTTCCCCTTCCTCTTTCAGCTTTTCGTCTATGGAGCAGTCGAGAATCGCAAACCCCCCTCCCGAAAGAGGTTTGGCGAAGGAGGAAGAGGGAAGGAGGAGGGTGGAAGAGAGGGAGTACTCTTCGGGAAGCAGGCTTATTTTTTCCCCTTTGGCTTCAACCGAAACTTCCCCTTCTTTCTCTTCCCACTTTCCTTCTTTAGACGACCTTATGACCTCCTGCACTTTAGATCCGATCCTGGGCCCAAGCGTCCTGGGATTTACGGAAAGCTTTTTTTCTACTTCAAACCCCTTTTCTTTCGCCTCTTCAAAGCTCAAAAACTCGACTTCCTTTACATCCAGCTCCCTTTTGATTATCCCTTCAAACCTTTCAAGGCCCGTCTCTTTCGACACTACGCTCAGCTTATTCAAGGGCTGGCGGACGCGGATATTTTGCTCTTTCCTTATGGATAGGGCCGAAGACACCGCGTCTCTTGCAAAGTTCATTTCGGATTCGAGGACCGGGTCCAAGTACTTTTCAAAAGAAGCGCGGGAGGGCCAGTCCTCAAGGTGTACGGATTCCTTCCCCGTAAGGGACCGAAATATCGCCTCGGCTTCGAAAGGAAGCAGGGGGCACACCGCCTTGGAGAAGGTTTCAAGGACGGTGTAAAGGGTGTCGAAGGCTGCCTCGTCTTCTTCCCAGAACCTCTGCCTGCTGTTTCTTATGTACCAGTTCGTCAGGCAGTCTATAAAGTCAGCGGCGGCCTTGCACGCGTCGCTTATAAGGAAAGCGTCCAGAGAGCTTTGGATGGAGGAGAGGGAGGAGGAGAGGGAGGAAAGGATGAAGCGGTCAAGCTCGGTCAGCTTCTCCCCTTCTTCCACCCTTTTAGCCCTGTAGCCCTTTTGGTTCCCGCAGGCGTTGGCGTAGAGGGCGAAGAAGGAATAGGCGTTCCAGAGGGGGATTAAGACCTTTCTTACGGCGTCTTTTATGCCCTGGGAAGCGACGATGAGGTTTCCCCCCCGAAGGATGGGGGAGCTCATGAGAAACCAGCGCAGGGCGTCGGATCCGAACTCGTCAAAGACTTCGGAAACGTCGGGGTAGTTTCTTAGGTGCTTGCTCATCTTGTTGCCGTCGGAACCTAAAACTATCCCGTGGCACACCACGTTTTTGAAGGGGATGTCGTCAAAGAGGGCCTCGGTCATCACGTTTTGCACGTAGAACCAGCCCCTGGTCTGGCCGATGTACTCGACTACGAAGTCGGCGGGGAAGCGGGAGAAAAATTCCTCCCTGTTTTCAAAGGGGTAGTGCTTTTGGGCAAAAGAGATGCAGGCGGAGTCGAACCACACATCCAAAACGTCTTTCACCCTGCGCATTTCGCTCTTGCCGGCGGGGTCGTCTGGGTTTTTCCTCACCAAAGAATCGATCCAGGGCCTGTGCAGGTCCACTTCCCCGGCCTCGTTTCTGGGCAGCCTTCCAAAGTCCTTTTCAAGCTCCTCTAAAGATCCGTAGACGTCCATCCTCGGATAGTTGGGGTCGGTGGAGATCCAAATTGGAATAGGGGTGCCCCAGTAGCGGTTCCTGGTCACAGACCAGTCCCTCGCCCCTTCCAGCCACTTTCCGAACTGGCCGTTTTTCACGTTCTCCGGTATCCAGTTGATTTTCCGGTTTCCCTTTAGGAGCTTGTCTTTTATGGCCGTTACTTTTACAAACCAGCTTGACACGGGCTTATAGATGAGGGGGGATCCGCAGCGCCAGCAGTGGGGGTAGGAGTGGACGAAATCCTTGTCTTCCACCAGGATCGCCCTCTTTTCCTCAGCCACCCTGGCCAAGGGGCCGGAGGCGGTTTTAAAGTCCCGGATGATTTTGGGGGAGGCTTGAAACACTCCCAAACCCTCGTAGTCTTTTACCGGGGCCTTAAACTTTGCCGAAGAATCCGTGACGTCGAAAGGCGTAATGGAGTGGGCGTGGATCGTCTCCATGTCGTCTTCGCCGTAAGGGGCCTGGTGCACTATGCCGGTGCCGTCGTCTTGAGTGACGAAATCGGCCTCATACACCTTCCACGCGTTCTTTCCGGGGTAGAAGGGTGAAGAGGGATCTTCAAGGTAGTCCATGGGAGGGTAGTACTCCCAGCCCTCCATGTCCTTGCCTTTGAGCGTCTCCTCGATTTGCACTTCGCCCAAAACCTTCTTGTAAGCTTCCAGCCTGCTTTTGGCCAGGTACACGCTCTTTTGCGCCATGGGGCCCGAGGAGCATTTGACTCTCGCGTATTCGATTTCAGGCCCCACTACCATGGCGAGGTTTGAAGGGAGGGTCCAAGGGGTAGTGGTCCAAAACAGGAGGTAGGAGGGGGAATTTTTAAGCTTTGCGGCTATGGTGACGGTCCTGTCCTGCTTGGGCTTGTAGACGTCGGAATCCATGTGGAGCTCATGATTGGACAGTGGGGTTTCGTCTACCGGGCAGTAGGGAAGCACCCTTTCGCTGTTGTAAATAAGCCCTTTCTTGAAAAGCTCTTTAAAAGCCCATAAAACCGACTCCATATAGGGCAGGTCCATGGTCTTTATCCCGCTTTCAAAGCTCACCCACCTGCCCTGCCTGTTTATGTACTCCTGCCATTTTGAAGAGTACTTTAAAACGCTCTCTTTGCACTTCCTGTTAAAAACCGCTACGCCCATTTGGTCTATCTGGGCCTTGCAGGTAAGCCCCAGCTCCCTTTCGGCTTCAAGTTCGGCAGGCAAGCCGTGGGTGTCCCAGTTAAAAACCCTTTCCACCCTTTTTCCAAGCATCGTCTGGTACCGGGGGATGACGTCTTTGGCGTAGCCGGTAAGGAGGTGGCCGTAGTGGGGAAGGCCGTTGGCGAAGGGGGGGCCGTCAAAGAATACGAACTCCCCCTTCCCCTTTCTCTTTTCCATCGACTTTTCAAAAGTGCCTTCCTTCCCCCAGTAGGAAAGGATTTCTTTTTCCATTTGCGGGAAATCCGGAGTTTGAGGGAAATCTTTAAAGGCCAGGGGATAAAGCGGGCGCGCGTCTTCCAATTCCTTCTCCTTAAAGGGTGTGCGAAAAAAGGGATCTTTACTATATAAGACTACATAAAAAAGGGGGGAGGATTAAAAAACCCCAGCGCACCTGCCAGGGACCGCCTACCCTTGCTGCATTTCTGCCCTGGGGGAGTTCGGCGATGTGGCACCGCGCTGAGGCCCCTTCAGTATAGCAAATACCCCTATGCCTTACAATTTTGAAGTAGAGAAAGGGGAAAAAGTGAAAAAATACGACCTTTTGGTAGTGGGAGCGGGCCTTTTCGGCCTTACAATCAGCCAGAGGGCTGCCGAAGAGGGATTCAGCGCCCTTGTCATAGACAAAAGGAACCACATAGGCGGAAACGCCTATTCTTATTTCGACAAGGAAACGGGAATTGAAATCCATAAGTACGGGGCCCACCTCTTCCACACGAAAAACGAAAAGGTTTGGGAGTACGTAAACCGCTTCTCTTCCTTTACTGACTACAGGCACCACGTCTTCGCCCTCCACGAGGGCAGGATTTACCCCATGCCCATAAACCTTGGCACGATAAACCAGTACTACAGCTCCGCCATGAGCCCCAAAGAAGCCAAGGAGCTTGTAGAATCCAAAACGGAGGGGGCCGCAAAGGACGCAAGGAACCTGGAAGAAAGGGCGGTAGCCCTTATAGGCCGCGATCTCTATGAGGCCTTCATACGCGACTACACCTACAAGCAGTGGCAAACCGACCCCAGAGACCTTCCGGCTTCCATCTTCACCCGACTCCCCATTCGCTTCAACTACGAAAGCTCCTACTTTTCCGACCCCTTCCAGGGCCAGCCCAAAGAGGGATTTTGCAGCCTGTTCGGAGCCATGATAAAGGACCCGAAGATAGAAGTCAGGCTGGAGTGCGACTACTTTGAAGACGAATCCCTACCGAAGTACCTTCCCACCGTCTACACCGGGCCCATCGACAGGTACTTCGGCTACCGTTGCGGGGTTTTGGGGTGGAGGACCATAGACTTTAAGGAAAAAAGGTACGATCTTAAAAGCTTCCAGGGCTGCTCGGTTCTAAACAAGTCGGATATGACCGACCCTTCCACGAGATCCATCGAGTTCAAGGCCTTCAACCCCGAAAGGAAGGAAGTGTTTGAGAGCGGAAAAACCGTGGTGTGGGACGAATACTCCAGGTTTGCGGGGCAAAAAGACGAGCCCTACTACCCCATAGGCACCGAAAAGGATAAGGAAATCCTCTCAAATTACGAAGCCCTTGAAAAGGGGGAAAAGAACGTTATCTTTGGCGGAAGGCTGGGCGAGTACGCCTACTACAATATGGACCAGACCATCGCTTCGGCCCTTGAAACCTTTGAAAAAAAGGTGCTTCCCATGCTTAGAGGCGGAAAATAGCCTTCCAGCTTTCGACAGATCCCATATCGGCCTTCCTGTAGGCCTTTGAAAGATCGCTCCATCTTTTTACAAGTTCTGCCGTGAGGATCAGGTTTTCTTTATAAAGCCTCCTGAACAGGGGGGCGTTTTTTTTCACGGTTTTTACAAGGCCTTTTTGGCTGTAGACCTGGGCGTGGGAGCAACAGGCCAAAGAAAGCCATGAATCCGTAGAAGAGACTTCCCTTTGGGGTTCTTGAGCTGCAGATCCCACGGAGCAAAAGAAAAGTCCCATGCCCGCTTTAAGAGCCCTTTTCATTCTGCAAACAGCTTCGGGATCGGGGGTCTGGACGGCCGGAAGGGGGAGGGAGGAAGGGGGAAGAGCGGGAGCGTCGGTAAGGAGCCTTATCCTTTCAGCCCTCTTTTTCTTTTCTTCCTGATTTTTGAAGAGGAAGCCGGGCCCTGAGAGAAGGTCTTTTAAGGCCATGTTTTTAAGGGCCATGGAAGCGTACTCCATGCGGAGGCCCAAGTTGGATTGATCCCTTAGTGAAGCTTTGAAGACCCCTGAGGCATCGGGCTTGTAGAGAAGGCCGGTAAGGAAGCGGTTTCTCTCGGCAAAGTACTCCACCCAGCTTCTGGTCTGGTCTTTTAAGTGCCAGGCCGGGTGCCAGACGGCCGTGCCCGGAAGGCAGAGGGAGGGAATGGAGGCCTCTTTCGCCCTCAGCCCGTACTCTATGTCGTCAAACTTTATGAAGACGGGAAGCGGAAGCCCTATTTTCTGCACTACACTCCGGGGGATGGAGCAGAGCCACCAGCCCTGGTAGTCTTCGGAGCATCTTCTGTGAAGGCGCGGGCTGTCGCGCAGGGGAAGGGCTGCAAAATCGTGGTTGTACCCCAAATCCAGGGAGGAGAAGTACCAGAGCTTTTTCAGGTCCAAGGCCTCTCCAAAGGTGAAGAGGGAAGAGGGGGAATCCGTGTGAAACATTCCGGCTCCCACGATCGCAGGAGAAAGGCAGTGCTTTTGAAAAATGGAAAGCCTGTCGAGACTTTCTCCTTCCAGACGGGCGTCGTCGTCCATGAGCACGAAGAAGGGATCTTCCCCTTCCAGCGCTTCAAGCATCCCCCTGGCAAAGCCCCCTGATCCTCCGAAGTTTTCCTGCTTTATGTAATTAAATCCCGGAAGGAACCTTGAAGCCCGGACGAAGGCGGGATCTTTCAAGGCGCAGACGGAGCCCTGATCTACGCAAAATACCTTTTTCACTTCCTTTCCCTTTACCGAAGAAATGGCCATGGAAGCGGAAAGGGGGGAATTGAAAGTGGTCAGGCACACATCCTGCCCCCCCTCTTTTTTTGAAGAAGGCACCTGCCAAGAAGCGGAATCCAAAGAGGAGGGGAGGCTGGCGTGAAGATCCAGCCAAAGATATCCCCCCTCAGCCATGGAAGAAATGGAAAAAGAAGGGCTGAAATCCCTTTCCCCTTCAAAGGCGCTTGCCCATTCGCGCTTCTCCCTCCCATGGGCGTCGCTTCTCCAAACTTCAACAGTTCCCTTCCCCTGCGCCTTAAAAGAGAGCCGGACCGACTTTACGTCCGTAAATCTGGCCCAAAAACCTGCGGGAAAGGCGTTGAAGTAGGAGCAGAGGCTGACCGCCTTCCCCTCTTTCACTGAAATTTTCCTTCTTCCCTCTACAAAAAATCCGTCGAAAGTTGGGGGGAGGGGGCGGGGAAGGCTCCTGAAAGCCGGCAGGGAAGAGGGAGAAAAGGGGCGGGCGGCGAAAGCGGGATCGAAAAGTTCCTTTTTTTGCAGGGGCACCGACCAGTCGAGGGCGTAAAGGGGAAGGATGGAAAGATCGCACCCTTCTAAAGCGCTTGGAAAAACAATCCTGACCGCCTCTTCCCAGTCTTTCATTTCTTCCCCTTTTCTTCCTCCGCTTTCGCCATAATTTGGTCGTTTACCAGATTCAGTTCGTCTATGAGATGAACCTCTTCGGTGGAACCCGTCATCTCGCTCATCTCTTCCTCGGTTAAAGTCACGTCATCCAAGGTGATCTGGGCAACTTTTCCGCTAAGATCCACTCCCGACAGCCTCCTCAACACCCCAGGAGCTATGGGGACTACCCTTTCCACGCCTTCCGCTTTCTCTTTTCTAAGCTTTTCCAGTTTGGCTTCGTTTAGAATCCTCAGCCTTATCCCCTCTATTTCCTCTATTCTTTCAAGAAGCCGGGCCCTCCTGCGCTCCAGAGGATCTTTTGTGCGCTCTTCCCTTCTCCTGGCTTCTGCCGTCACCTGGGCCGTTCCCGGCCTCCAGCCATTCCATTGGAGGGTTTCCACGTCATCGGATTTCGCAGTTATCACTGCAGCCCTGTTTGAAAGGAGGGCGTAGTCGGCGTTCCTGGGGTCTCTCACTATAAAGGAACAGGCGTTGTCTCCGGTAGCCACTCCCACCATTTCGGTAAATCCGTCGTCTTTGATGGATGGGACGCGAAGGGAAGTGTAGATGGTAAATTCCCCGTTATTGAATAGGTTTACGGGGAAGCTGAAGTATACCGTATTTCTTCCGCGCTTGGTCATTCTAAAGGTCTTGGCGCCGCTGTCGTAAGTGATTCCGCCCCGCCTTACATCGTTTATGGCTATCGCAAGATAAAAGTCGTCGTCTTCATTAAATTCGTACTCCACCCCGAATACGAATTTTTCGTCGCTTCCTATAAGGGGCTTTGACACGGCGAAAGTGCGGAGCACTGGGCACCTCTCGCTTAAGCCCTCGGGCCACACTTTCCCGTTTTCCCTTTTGGCATTCCTCGCCGCAGCCATCTGGCGATCCGCTTCAAGGTTTAACAGGGTATACTCTTCCGCCACGGCGTTCTTATCCCCTATGGAAGCGATTTGACCGTCTTTTATCAGCATGGCCCTGGAACAGTACCTCTTTACCGCGTTCATGTCGTGGGTGACAAGGATTACCGTCTTTTCAGGATCTTTTTTTATCTGCGTAAAGTAGTCGTCGCACTTCCTTTGGAAAGATTCGTCCCCCACGGCCAAAACTTCGTCCAGAACCAAAACATCGGCCTGAGCCTTGACTGCCACTGAAAAGGCGAGGCGCACCTGCATTCCGGAAGAGTAGTTTTTGAGCTTTTGATCCATAAAATCTTCAAGCTCCGCAAAGGAGACGATGCTGTCATACATTGCGTTCATCTCAGCCTTGGAAAAGCCCAGCATGGCGCCGTTTAAGTATACGTTTTCCCTGCCTGTCAGCTCCGGATTGAATCCCACCCCAAGCTCTATAAAGGGGACCAGCCTTCCCTGTACGGATACGCTTCCCTTGTTGGGGTAATAGATCTGAGAAATTATCTTTAAAAGCGTGCTTTTCCCGCCGCCGTTCCTTCCCACTATTCCAAAGAACTCGCCCTTGTGCACCGAAAAGGTGATGCCCTTTAAAACGTGCTGGGTCTTGTATCCCCTCACGCCTTTGGTCCAGTTGATGACGGCCTGTTTTAAACCCGTAGCCTGCTCGGTTGGAAGCTTGAAATCCTTGTAGACGTTTTTGCACCGCAAGACTGTAGGAGCGTCCATGAAAGGAAACGCCTCATTGGGGGCGGCCTGCTTTTTCTCCTCTGCCATTACATCACCTCTGCAAACCTCTTGCTGTTCTTGCTAAAGATGAAAATCCCCAAGAAAAAGAGCAACAGCATTAAAACTATGGGAACGGCCTTAAGGTACCAGAGGCTGTTTGGATAAAGGTTCCAGATAGTCTGCTGCGTGGCCGGAGCTATAAGATTGTGGCGGATGTCCTGTATAAACTGCGCAAAGGGATTTAAAAGTTCCAGCTTTCCCAGCTTTCCCACGATCCCCCTGCGCCTCAAAACGTAACTGAGAGGGTAGACTATAGGCATTCCGTACATTATTACCTGCTGCAGGACATCCCAAATGTGGGCAATATCCCTGTAGTAGGCGTACATGGTCGCCATGATCAAAGTGAGTCCCAGAGTGACGCAGTAAAGCTCGATAATGTTTAGGGGAACCAGCACCACCCTCCAGGTAAAGTGCACCCTGTAGCCAAAGGCAAAAATCAGAACTACGCCAAGGTTTATGCCGTAGGTTATCAGGGCCCCCATAGTGGCTGCAACTACGACTATGTAGTTGGGAAAATGCACTTTTCTGAGCATGTCTCCGCGGTCGACTATGGATCTTAAGCCGACGTTTGTCGAGTCTGTGACAAACTGCCATGAGCTTATACCCAAAAGCAGCACCACCGGATACGTCCTGGTCCCGTCAGACATCCTCAAAAACTTTGCAAACACCACATACATGACTGCAAACATCATAAGGGGTTCGAGCACGGACCAAATTACCCCCAGAAAAGAGCCCTGATAACGAAGTTTGAAATCGGTATGGACAAGGGCCTTGAGAATTATCCAATTGCGCCGAATCTTGCTTGTAGAGGGCTTGATGGCACTTGCTGCTGCGTGCGCTCGTTTCACAGAGCTTATAATAACAAAAATAATAAAAGCGAATCTCCTAGACAGAAGATTCGCTTTCAAAGTCAAAAAGCGAGCTTACTTTTTCAAGGCTTTCAGGGAGAGGCCGATTCCGTCTTCAGGGCCGACCTTAGGCTTCCAGCCCAGTTTTTGAAGTTTGTCGCAATTCAGGCGGGTAAGACGGGGAAACTTGCATTCCGCCTTTTCTTTTCCGCAGCACTCAGACTCTGAACTGCAGGAAGATCCTCCGCAGCAGGACCCGTCAGAGCAGCTCGGCTTCTTCATAGTGCAGCAGGATCCGTCGGAGCAATCGTTAGAGCAAGATCCTTCTTTTACTTCCACTCCAGCCTCCTTAGCTACGTCCTTAAGGGCAGTGGCGAGATCGATTTGAGCTTCGGTATTGGAAACGTTGTAGCATCCCTTCTCTCCGCGGGCGAGAATTGCCAACAGGCCGGCCACGCAGTCCGAAACGTAAGTGATATCAGCTTCCACTCTTCCCATTCCCTCGGGAAGCAGGAGATCCTTTCCGGCTGCGGCCCTTGAAAGCACTACGGCAAAAGGCCTGGTATCTCCGGGAATAAACTCGGGTCCGTAAACGATTCCGGGCCTTGCCACCCTGACATCCAACCCGAATTGGCGAGAATAGGCCGCAGCCAAAGCTTCAGAAGCTCCCTTCGCCACCGCGTATGTTCCGAAGGGGCAGGTGAAGTCTATAATCCCCGCGCACTTTTCGCAGGCAGCCCCATCTTCTCCCTGGCCGTAGACGGCATTGCTGGAAACAAACAAGACAACCGGAGTTTCGGGCTTCCTTCCACGCCTTTCTGCGGCCTTCACATCTTCGGCCAGTACGGAAAGAACGTTGTCGAGTCCGAAGAAGTTGTCTCTGAGGACCTCTACCGGATCCTCCATTGCAGCCTTGGGATCTGCGGGCGCAGCGCAGTCGACGATAAAGTCGAAAGAGTCGGAGGTCATGGCCTGGCGGATTATTACGGGATTGGTGACGTCAAAAATTTCTATAGTCTTGATTTGGGCGTCTTTAAACCTTTCCTCTAAAAGTTTCGCGTTTCTTCCCGCAGCGCTTACATAAGCTCCCGCCTTAGCCAGAGCATAGGAAAGAACGGACCCTACCATGCCAGTGGCCCCAAGGACCAGCACTTTCTTTGCGGAGAGGGCGCTCAAATCACCGGCGCTTTTTACGGCCAGGTCTGCGTCCTCATGTGCCATGTACTTCATAAATTTCTCCTTGCTGGAGGGGATTTTCTCCTATTTTGATTTTATATTTCAACACCTAAAAAGTATCTTTATTCCTCGGTTAATGCCTTTGCCCTGCGCAGGTATTCATTCCAAAAGCGTTCGGTTGTAAAAGACATTCCGGCTGCGGCCCAAATGCTTTTGAGGTGTGAAAGATGCGTTTTGAAGTAATACATATCCCTCTCATAACGCTTGGAAATCTGATTAAACCTTTCCTTGTCTTTCGTCCTTATGCATCCTTTCCGGTTAAACCAGTCAATAAGTACCAGCACTCTTTTTCCGCGGATTTCCGACGCGGGATACTCCCATCCTTCCGCAGGAATAACGGCGTACCCTTCCCCTTTGGTTTTTACCAGTCTTTGCCCATTTGCCGAGGCGAAATCAAAAATTCTCTCCGGAAGCGCCCTTTCTTTTTGGGAATGAATGTCCTGGTAAGAAAGAGAGAATACGTCGAAGTTTTGAAGCTCGGCAATAGTGGAAGCGCGCTGCTGCAAAGTGGAGAAATCCACCATTTGTTCCTGGGCTTTATTGGCCCTTTTGAAGGCATCCTGTACTCTAAGAGGGTTTGAAAGAAAGCGCGGCCCCCTTAGGAAGTCCTCAAACCCGTCAAGAACGAGGGAGGCGTTGTCATATCCGAATTTTTTAAGCTCCAGCCTGAGGGAGTTTTTCATATCGAACAAAAAATCGGAATCGGGAGCGAAGCCCGTAGCGAACCTGGCGACAAATACGTTTCTGACTACCTGATACCTTTCCACGGCCGCACTGTACTTTACTTGAAAAGCCATATGCCAGAGGCCGATGGAATTCATAGTGATAATTTTCGCTTCGGCTCTCAGGGAATACTCCGCATCGTCCCCCCTCAAGAACAGAGGAAGTGGAAGTCCTATTCTTTCTATTTCCCCTATTGGAATTGCGCAGTACCACCATGAGGCATAACCCTGCTTTTTCATTCCTTCCAAGGGCTCGAAAGTTTCATTTCTAACCAGGCCTTCAACCTGATCTACTCCCAACACAGGTTTTTGAGGGGCGAAACGGCCCTTTTTCGTCATAAAGCCGGCGTCTTCCATCTGAAGGTTCTTATTGTCGAAATTAAGCATCGCCCCGGCTACAAAGGCCTTTTTCCACTCAGGCTTCAATATGGAAAGAAGTCGCGCCGTCCTTTTCACGGATTCTGTGCATATTTCCACGTCATCGTCCATTAAAAGAACGTGGGTAAATTTATCCCCTTCCTTCATCGCCTCCAGCATTCCTTTGGCAAAGCCCCCTGCGCCTCCTACATTGGGATTGGAAATAATGGATATGTTTTCATCTCCCAGCGCGGGATCCAAAGTTCTGCCGTTATCTATTACAAAGAAGTGGGAACTGCCAAAATCCTTGAAGAAATCCTCTTTAAAAGCCCTTATTGTCTTTTGGATATAGGATTCCTTTTTGAAGGTAGTAGAAATTATCGCAAGCCTGGCATCTTTAACGTCTTCCGTTTCAAGCTCCCAGTAGCATTCCCCCACTTCCACCTTTTCTTCATGAGTCCTTATGGCGAAAGAGGATAAAACGTCGCTTTCTCTGGGGGTAAAAGGAATGGAAAAAGTGTGCCATTCCTCAGATGCCGGCACGGGGAGCGCTTCTTTTTCAAATTCTCCTTCGTGAGAAAAGTTTCCCGCGCTCCCCCTCTTAACTTCGCATCTCCCCCCCCTGAGCTCTAGGTGTAAGGAGAAAGAGGAAGCTGAAGTGTAGAGGCGCAGCTTTTTTACTGAAAGGGAGTTGAAATAAGTAGTGAAGTCAAAAAAAGAGCCGGGGGAAAGAAAGCGCGATTCCCCTTCTTTCCATGCCTGTCCGTTTCCTCTGTAAAAGAGCCTGGAGTGACGCTCTTCCTGCAGGGGATTTTCAAAGATGACGTTTGCAAATCTTATTTTGCCCATAGGCCCTCCCTTTATGTTGTTAAACAGAGTTTAAAGGAAAAGCCGTGGATTTTGCATGGGTATTAGGCCTTTTTCATTTCTTTTCTTTTGAGAGTGAAGAAATTGCAATCGACAATGTATTTTTCCCTGGCATGCTTTGCCTGCATATTTAAGATTGTCCCCACCGCAACGCTGAAAAATCCGCATAGGGCGCAAAGCGCCCCTCCTATCAAGACAAAAATTTCAGAAATAGCGTTTAAACACCCGAATCCGACGCCGCCCCAAATCCACAGCCCTATAGAGTCTGCAAAAAGAACGGATGCTATGAGTCCGAAAAAAATCACGGGCCTGAATCGGGAAACCATGACGTAAAAAGATTTGACCACGCCAAGCCCATCTGAAAAGGGCTTCATTTTTGAAAAAGATCCTGCAGGCCTTTCGCGGAACTGCACGGGAATTTCAATAATCCTGCACCTCTTATCCAGGGCTTGCATAGTCATTTCCGTTTCAAGTTCAAAACCGGGATGAAGCGTCGGATAGGTTTTTGCAAACTCGAAGCTCATCGCCCTGTAGCCCGTGAGAATGTCGTGGAGGTGGGCATGAAAAAGCAGGTTAATCCACCATTTGGCCATTTCATTGCCAAGGGTTCTGGAAAAACGCTTATTTTCCGAAAAATAGGTGGAAGACAGCCTGTCTCCCACCACCATGTCGTAACCCTCGTTAAGAACCTTGTCCACCATTGATCTGGCTGCTTCCGCAGGGTAGGTGTCGTCTCCGTCCACCATCAGGTATACGTCGGCATCAATATCGCGAAACATGCTGCGCACTACATTCCCCTTGCCCTGCTGCGGTTCTTTTCTGACCACCGCTCCTGCGGATTCGGCTTCTTTGGCGGTATTGTCGGTGGAGTTGTTGTCATATACATATATCGTGGCTTCAGGCAGTACCTTTTTGAAGTCCTTAACGACTTTCCCCACAGTTTGTTCCTCGTTATAGCAGGGGACTAAAACAGCTATTTCAGGCCTCATTCTCAACTCCAATCAACTCAGAAAGAGGAACCAGTCTTTGACAGGGAAGTAGTGTTGCGGGCAATAGGAGAGGAGGGACCCATACCTGCCGACGGTGAAAGTCTCAAAAAATTCCAGGATCAGACACAGGCATACCACCACTACAGCCGACAAAATCAGCAGCTTATGACCGGGCCCTAGCCGTTTCCCGGCTGCAGAGAATAGGGATAAGTAGCAGCAAATCGCAGCCAAAGTAAACGCTACTCCAAAGTCGCTTATATAGCGTTGGGAAATTCCGCCAAGGTAGGAATCCATGCACATTACAAAGAACCCTGAGGCGAGCGCTGTCCACACAAACCCCATGACTGAACGCCGAACGCTTTTCCCTTCAAACATCCCCCCATTTAGCTCTCCCGAAAGTTCAACGCGCCTACTCCTTGAAAAAATCCATGGAACGCTGAAAAGAATGAGGGCAAATGGAGCTATGAAGGCGAAATAGCCGCCTTCATAGGGCTCTATGGGATAAAAGAGCAAACTCGGAGTTCCGGTGAGACCTACAAAGGGAAAGGAAGTAGTTAAATTCATGGGCTGGAAGAGGTAGTAGAAAATCCCCTTGGCTGCAGACATCCGCGTGAAGGCGGGATGAGATGCGTCAAAACCGGTCAGCTGGTAAGTGTTGCCAAAAGTAAAGAAGGAACCGAATCTTGCATGGTTGTAGATAAAGAGGGGTATAAAAACAAGAAAGAAGGGAATGAATACCATGATGGTGGCAAATAAACCCTTGCGACTGAAGAGCAGCCTCTCTTTAAACACAGCAGTCCAAAATATTGGGATTGCCAAAAAGCAGAGGAAGATGTAGCCCGGCCTGCACCCCAGATTGCATGCCATAAACAGGGATCCGAAGAAGATCCACCAGGCATCTACCCTTCTGCGGCCACCTGCTTTTTTTCTTTGACGCAACGACTCAAACCAGCACCAAAGTCCCACCATGGAAAACATATAGCTGGAAGCTTCTGGAACCGAGTAGAAGGAAGCCGTGAACACGTGGTAGAGGATTCCGCCGCCGATGCCCAGCATCCAAGAGGCGAGGAGCACCGCTCCGAAAGAAACGTTTGGGAACCAGATTTTGCACATTCTCACCAAAAGCAGGGTGGCAAACACCGCGGCTATAAGCACGGCCATAAGGATGGCCCAACAGCTCTCCATTTCCTTGCCCGTAATCATTTCAAAGGGCATAAAGAAGACTATCGCTGGGATTACGCCGAAGTAGCAGTAGTACTTGCCGTGGTAGAAGGCATGATCCCAAAAAACTTTCATTCCCGGATTCTGTTGGATTATCTGCATCCTCGTAAAGGGATCATAAGGATTTTGCATGGCTTTTAACGGTGCCGGAACCGGGAGATCCAACCAAGTATGGCCATGGAGAAGCGAATTTGCCAAGTTTCCATACTGATTGAAAGAAGTGTAAGTGCCCCAGTAAGCGCCGCTGCGGCTTCCTCCCGTCCAAATGCTCCAGCTGTCAGACATATAAAAAATCAGCACATAGAAGAGCATGATAAAGAGAGTGCTTACGCAAAGGGTCCAAATTTCAAACCCGCCCCAGTCGTCAAGCCTCCAACGCCACAGGGGGCTATTGGGACCGAGAAATACCGCAAACAGGCCAAGAAGCAACATGAGGGCAAATCGGATAAGGCTGAAATGGAATCCTACGTGCGGATTTACAGTTATCGAGGTAAAAGGCAAAAAGAGTCCGGAAGCTATGTCGAACTGGATTTGAACCTTATGGCTTCTTCCGCCAAAGTTGATATAGCGGCTCCTATAAAGCCCCGTGGAAACGTTGCCCTGGTCATTATTGTCGCTATAAGGAGTGTTGCCATCTTTAAAAAAGACGAAAAGCGTGTAATTGTAAGTGTTCCACTTAGGGGCTGAAGCGGATTGGTTCAAATGTATGTACTTTATATTTTGGTCTTCAGGATTGGTAATAGTTAGGGTGGGATTTGCTGCCGTAGTCATCCATCCACCCGTTGTGGGAGTTACATTTGTGAGATTTGATGTAGAAAATTCCACTGTGTGCGTCTGAGTAGTCCTACTGCTCCAAAATGGCATATTAAAAATGAAAATCTCAACAAAAAGCGCTAATACTAGGGAAAGGATAGCGACTTTCCAACGCCTTCTTATAAATATCCTGAAACTTGAAAGTTCTCTGGGGGAAAGGTTTCCCGGCGATCCTGTAGGGAAGACTCGGTTGTCCTCTACATAACTTCGGGCATATCTTCCGGCAGCAGACTCTTTTGGCCTTCTGCTTCTAACCTGCCTCAATTCGAGAATGTGGCTGCTCGATTCCATACCCTTCCCTATCAATTAACGAATAGGAACCATGAAGCGACCCTAAAGAGGTGTACAGTCGAATTCTGGCAACGCCTCCCAAAATCGCACAATCCCAAAAACTCCCATATGAGAGTTGCAGTAAT
>JAGBQM010000025.1 GCA_017632855.1 Aeriscardovia sp. | reverse complement strand
GGTGGATGGGAGGTGGGTATGAGAGTCGAACTCATCTAAACGGTTTTGCAGACCGGTACCTAACCGCCTGGTTCACCCACCATGGTTTTAAAAAAACCGGAGCGGACAACGGGACTCGAACCCGCGCTCTCGACCTTGGCAAGGTCGCGCTTTACCAACTAAGCTATGTCCGCAATGCGTTTTTCACGCGTCTTCATTTTACCCATTGCAATTTCATAAAGCAATACGGAGTCCAGATTGAAAATTTTAAGGCTTGTGGTATTTTTTAATAAGCGGGCTGTAGCGCAGCTTGGTAGCGCACCTCGTTCGGGACGAGGGGGTCACAGGTTCAAATCCTGCCAGCCCGACTTCTCTTGCGGCCCTTTTGCTTTCTGCCGAACAGTTCTTTGTTCCTAAGCCTATATTGTTTTGGATCGTGGCTGGTAAGGTGCCATTTTCCGCACCAGTTGCACTGATAAACGAAAAGGGACACTCCCCTTTTGAAATAGGTCTCTTTAACTTCTTCCTCGGCTTGCGATCGGGAAGTGTACATTATTTTGTTGGAAAATTCGCAGCGCTTGGGTTCAAAGAAATACACTCATATCAATATAACCCAAAAGGCGCGGGCTATTGCGTTTTTGGCGCGAGGAGTTGAAATTGATAATTACCACTGATGAGGATATGGATCTGAAAAAGATTGCAGAAAGCGGTCAAACCTTCAGGGCGAAAATGGCGGAGGGGGGCGCCTACAGGTTCATATACAAGTCCTTCGCCCTGTTCATCTCAAAAAAATCCCCCTGCGCTTTCGAGGTTTCCTGCCCGCCAAAAGAGTGGGAAAAAATTTGGATCCCTTATTTCGATCTTGAAAGCAGATACGAACTGAATCCCAAAGACTTTAAAAACCCCTATCTTCAAAAGGCCGTAGAAGCCGGAAAAGGCATAAGGATTTTGAGGCAGGATCCGTGGGAATGCCTGATAAGCTTCATAATTTCACAGAGGAAAAACATCCCCGCCATTAGATCATGCGTGGAAAAAATGAGCGAGGAAAGGGGGGAAGAAATACAAACTCCCCGGGGGACTCTGAGGGCTTTCCCGAATCCCTCCTCCCTTCTAGGCGGCCTTTCTTCTTTCAAACTGGGCTATAGGGAAGAATACGTGCAGGGCGCCGCAAAAAAGGTAAGCGAAGGGCAACTGGACTTGGACGCCCTTAAATGCCTTTCCGACGGGGATCTCAAGTCGGAACTGAAAAAGATAAAGGGCGTAGGGGAAAAGGTGGCAAATTGCGTAGTCCTTTTCGGCTATCACAGGATGTCTTGCGCTCCGGTGGACGTATGGATAGAAAAAATCATAAATGAATGGTTCGGAGGCGTAAATCCTTTCCCCAAGATGGGCCAAAAGGCGGGAATCCTTCAACAGTACCTTTACTTTTACGCCCGCTCTATCTAGGCCTTTTGCTGGCAACTTCGTTGCCCTTGGCCGCCAATTCGTCGATACGGCTTAAAACGGGAGAGGAAGGAAGCTTTTCGGTTCCATACCTTCCAAGCTGGGCTTTGCCGATTAGAAAATCTGCAAGCTTGGGATTTTTGGAAAGAACGGGGCCGTGAAGGTATGTGCCTATGGCGTTGTTTACCATCGCCCCGTCCACTTTGTCCTTTGAATTATTGCCGCCTCCGGAAATGACGCGCCCCAAAGGATGGAGGGGGGAGGAAAAATAGGTTTGGCCGGAGTGGTTTTCAAAGCCCACCAATCTTCCAAACAGTTTCGACTCCTCCACTAAATTACCTATGAGCCTGTCTAAAGTGGCTTCGGTGTAGACGTCGAAAACCGAAATGCCTGGAATCTTTTTCCCGGAGTTGGTAAGAAAATACTTGCCAAACAGCTGGTACATTCCGCAAATCATGAGCATGGGCACGCCTTGGGAGGCCAGCTGCCTGAGTTTTTCCCCCCTCTTTTGCAAATCGTCAAATATATTTTTTTGTCCGGAGTCCTGGCCTCCCCCTCCAAAAACCATATCGACATGATCCGGGAAGCTGTCTCCCGGGTTATAAAAGTGTATTACCGGTTCGAAGCCGTAAAAAGAGAGCCTTTTGGAAATTATGAGGACGTTTCCCATGTCCCCGTAAAAACTCATGTCGTTTGTATAAAGGGAAAGGACGTCAATCCGCCGCATATAAATTTCCTCCTTTGCTCTTGTCCAGGTTCAAGAGGAGTTTGCGAATGGAAAGCATGGAAGTGTAGCTTGAGAAAATTATCTTGTCTCCCCCGCCTTCAAGAAAGCGCATAAGGCTTTTTTCTATATCCAGATCGGCCCTTATCACTTTTTTGCCGTTGTATTCAAGGCACAGAGCCATATCAAACGCCCTTTCCCCGCTCACGGCTTTCACCGTAGACAGATTTGAATAGTCCACGTCGTAAATCCAGCTGACGTCCCTGCCGTCGGCGCTCTGGTCATTTAGAGCCACCATAACTTCTTTTCCTTCAAGGGGCATCGAGCGCAGGGCGGAAGAGAAGCCCACCGGATTTTTGACGAGAACCATTTCCACCCGCGATCCTCCAATCTCAAATCCTTCCCCTCTTCCGAAGGCGGGGCGCACGTCGGAAACCGCCTTGGCCACCGCCTCTAAAGAAAAGTCCAGATTTTTAAAACGGGGGGAATTTTTGAGCGCCGGGCAGGTCTTGGCCATATTTAAAATTCCGCAGATTGCGGCGGCGGCATTTAGGAAATTGAAATTCCCGTTTATCCCCATCTCGACTGAGATCTGCCTGCCTTCGATTTCAAACGTTGCCAGATTCCCGGTTATTTTCCTAAGCACTACGGAAGCCGAATCGCTTTGAGGCGAAGGCGCATAACCCTGCCTCATGCATATTAAGTCCTCATCGCTTGGAAACAGGTTAGCGAGGGAAGGGTCGAAACCGTAAAAAGAAGTCTTTGCCTCCCTAAAACGGCTGGAAAAGGCTTTTACCCTCCTGTCTGCCGCATTCAAGACGAGCCCCTTTTTGGCGTTGGAAGCCACTTCGGAAAGCATGGCTTCGACCGCATCCCTTTCGCCGTAGCGGTCTAACTGATCCCTGCAGCAGTTCAAGATGAGGGCGTAGGAAGGGGGAAACTGCCTGCAGAATACGGGCGCCCATGCCTCGTCCAATTCAAACACCCCTATATCGCATGGAAGTTTTCCCGTAGGGGTCATGAGGGGCAGGAGGGAAGAAATGATGCCCCTCGTAAAGTTCGCTCCCGAATCGTTTGTAACCGTCTTCAAACCCAAAGAGGAAAGGGCCTGGGCAATCAGGCGGGCCGTCGTGGTTTTCCCATTGGTGCCGCAGACAATCATCGTTCCCAAAGGAAGCTGGCCCAAGGCCGAGGCAAGAAATCCCTTATCCAGCTTTTCTACAATCATTCCCGGCAGGGAGTGGCCTCTTTTTAAGACCCTGCAGGCCCCTTGCACGCTCTTTCCCACCGCTACGCTAAGGGGAGAACTCGTATTTTTCACTTTGAACCTCCTAACCCCTATCCTAATGGAGCAGCAAAGTACCGAAAAACCCTATGAAATAAAAACACAGGCTCAAAATGAAAGAGGAAAGGGAGTAGAGGATGGACTTGCCCCACCCCTTTTTCCTCTTTGTTATCAAAGCCGCCGCCGTGGCGAGCACTGCAAAGGAAGAGTATCCGCACAGGAACCCCGAGCATATTATCTCTTTTAGAATCGGGGAAACCTCTATCAGGAAGAGAAGCGCGTTAAAAATTCCGCATATGAAGCAGGAAATGAGGCTGGCTGCAAATATGCTGGCCGAACGGCTCTTTTTAAACCCTGTAAAGAACCTGTTTTGGCAAAACCTCAAAACCGTTCCCAAGGCTGAAGTGACTACTACAAGAAACCCTATCCACATGTTTGCGCCTCAGTATCCATGCCGCCCCCCGGAGGAACGTTTGTTTTTCCTGCCCGAAGAAGCCCGGCGCTCGCCGCCTGATTTCTTCCTTCTTTCCGCCTTTTTCCCGGATCCCAGAAATATCCCCAAAAGGCTAAACGCGATGCACGCCGCAAAATTTACGGCCACATAGAAAATGAGCACCCCGATATTGGGTTGCAGGTAAAGCAGGGAAATTTGCGAAAAGACCAAATCGAAAGCCGTAAAGCTGGCCGCCGCGCTCTCAGAAAAAAATGCGTACCACTTTTCCGCTTTGGAAGGAAAACGGACTTTGAAAAGGGAGACGAGCAGGCCAAAAGCGAAAGACCCTATGATATTGATGAAAAGGTAGGTCCAGTTCCATCCGTAGAAACTGTACTGCACAAAGCTGCAAAAGTCGGATACTATGACCCTAAGCCACGCTCCGACGAGGGCTCCTGCAAATACCAATAAAATAACATTTGAAAAGCGATTCTTTCTGCGCTTCCTTCGGGAGGTGTGAAGCACATGAGAAGATGCCGCCCTCGGGTGGCGGTTTTTAACATTTCCATGTCTCGCTTTTTCCCTGTTAATTTTTCACTTCTTTCGCTTAAAATTTCCAAGCTAATTTTATTATGAGGGCAATGCGATAATCCCTCTTCATGATTTCCTGCCTTTCTTGCGCCCGCTGCGTTCCGGTTTGAAAGGAAAAATTGCGGAAGGCCTGGGCGAAGCCCGGTTTTTAGGCCAGGCTTGCCGCCGATCCTTTCGGAGGCGGAGTTGAACTGCCAAAAATGGGCCTTTTCTAAAAAAATTCGGTTTTCCCGGGCAGCATAGACCGATCGAGACGCCAAAGGTTTCCCGTTTCCTTTTTCCCAACGCTTCTTCTAAAGCCCAAACCCGTCAAAATTTCTTCTTTGCTTTGCGTCGGCGAACTTATGATTATCCTATAGCAGGTATTTCTGAGTTTTACCGCTTTTTTGCACTGATCCTGCCAAGCGGTTTTAAGGAAACAGTTGCTGCATAAAAGCTCTATGTCGTAAGGATTTTCGAGAAACTCCATCGCGATCCTGTTGTCGGGGTTTCGCACCCTGAAAAGCACGTTGACCAGCACGTCGAACAAATTCTGCTTTTTTCTTATCGCGTTTATAACGCGGCTGTAGGTATACACCGATTTTTCCCCGCTTCTTTCCGACGGGCGCCCCATGTAGGGGCGGGGATAAAAAGGGAAGGTGCACCTGTTGGTTTGTTTTGAAAGCCTCCGTTCGTCCCAGACTGCAATTATTTCTTTCCCGCACCATGCGCAGTTTATAACTCCGATAAACACATCCTCGTCATCACTATGAAATGAAGGATCGTAGTAAGAGGGCGATCTGCTGACTTTGTGCATTTCATTCCATGCTTCGCTATATTTCATTTACTCTCTTTCAGATTAGAAAACGGTTTTACTTGAATGTCTTCACACTTTTAAGGAATGCCTGTCTAAACTACCTGACAAGCAGTGCCACTACCTCCGCGTGATGGGTGCAGGGGTAAAGATCAAACCCGCGCAAAAATTCCATGCGGTACCCTTCTTCTTTCAGGTACCCGCAGTCTCTGGCAAAGGTAGCAGGATTACACGACACGTATACCAGCGCCCCGACTCCCCTTTTTGCCAACCCCTCGCACACTTCTCTGCCCAGCCCCGATCTTGAAGGGTCTGCCACCGCCAAGTCGGGAGAAGGGGAAAGGGAAGGGAGCGCCTTCTCCACTTTTGCGCACGAAAGGGAGAACTTTTTTTCTCCCTCCGTATTTTTCCTGGCCATCCTCACGGCGGCCGGGGCCTGCTCCACGCTTTCCACCCTTTTAAACAGGGATCCCAAAGGAAGGGTGAAGAGGCCGGATCCCGAATAGAGATCCCATGCCAAATTTCCCGCAAAGCCCATGGCCAGGTCATAGACGCACTTTGCCAGAGTTTGGGCCGCCATCACGTGGACCTGCCAGAAGGAAGAGGCGTCCACTTCATACCTGTAGGGGCGATCCAGACGTATTTTCTGAATTAACGCATCCCTTCCCGCAACCTTTTTTCCGCCAACGCCTATATAAAAGTTCCCTTCCTCCTCCCCGCTTCCGATCGCAAAATGGAGGGGGGCGTTTTTAGGGAGGGGATCCGTCCAGATTCCGGCTTTCTTCGCCTCTTTTAAAAGGGGGGAGGAGCACAAAGGCATTGTAGAAATGGGCACCAGGCTGTGACTCTCCCTCTTTCTCATGGATGGCAGGCCTTCGAAGTTAGTTAAAAGGTCTATCCGGCTCCTCCAGTGCAGGCCTCCATTCTCAAGGTCGAACTTTAACCTCTCCACCCGGCACTTGGCCTCAATTTTCCCCAAGCGCTCCAGTTGGTTTTCTATTACCCATTTTTTCCACGCGATTTGACCCTCCAGGCTGACGAAGCACAAATCCGCTCCGCCGATGCCGCCCCCTAAGGCTTTGGGGCCCCCCTCTTTCCATAAGGGATCGACTCTGAAGGGGGAAGCTGAAAACACTTTTTTCACTTCCCCAGTCCAAAATCTGGCTTCCTCCCTTGCGGGCTGGTCTATGGAAATAAGGACGTCTTCATGGGGGAGGGCGAAGCGCACGAAGACCGCGCGCCCGTCAATATGGGCTATGCATCGGCCCTGATCTGCAAACCTCTCTATAACCGCCCTAAATTCTTTAGCCGCCATATTTCCTGGCTCTGTCGACCCTCTTTATCTGGGGAGAGATAATCATCCAACACAGCCATACCGTCACGGCGTATAAGGGAATGCCTAAAACCAGGTGCAGTATGCCCAGCACGTCTATATTGTCTGCAAAATAGAAGGGCACTTCTATAATGAGGCGGATGGAAAACAGGGCGACCCAGACCCATGTGGCCCTCATGTAGGCTTTATGCAGAGCCTTGTCGCCGTTCCACTCCCTGGCCCAAGCCCTGAGCCCGTTTTTGGGAGGGGTATGGAAGAACTCCACCAATATCCCAAGAATCGGAAAGCGGCACAGGAGGGTGATTAGAAAGACTATGACCGCGCAAAAGTCGAGAATGAATGCGGGAAGGTAATAGTTTCTGGCGCTGTGGCTGAGCGCCGCCGCCCCCAGGTAGATGCAGGAAAGGATTAAGCCTACTATGGCGCTCCTCATCTTTTCCCGCATTATAAATCTCCACGCTATGAAAAACAGCGAAATCCCTATGGAGCACACCACGGCTATGGAAAGCTTGTGGGTGCAGATATAAAGGATCAGAAATACTGCGCTGGGCCCTACGGCTTCAAATATCCCTCTCCAGCCGCCTACGGCTGCCATGAAGGAAAAAGTGTCGCTTTGGGCTATGGAGGCAAATCCCTTTTTGCCCCCTTCCCGCGCACTTTGGTGAATTTGCTGTGGTTCGGGCGCCGGTTGAGGGTTGGAAGAAACTACCCTCCTGCTTCTTCTCTCTCCTGACTCTTCTGCCATTTGCCGCCTTTACCCGCTATCTCATCTCTGTAAACATGGGGCCTCTTTGCAAGGTCTCCTGCACGCTCTGCTTTGTAGCCACATCCACCATCTCCGGCCCGGGTTTTTTCATGTTTTTCTCCATATTCTGGGGCAGAAGCTGGGGAGGAAGGATGAGGGGCACGGGGTCCCCCGGAGCCAGGGGTTCGGTTCCCCTGTTTGCTATCACCGTGGAGAAGAAGTCGTCCAAATACTCCTTTTCTTCCCCTCCCTCGGCCGCGGGGCCTGCAAAAATTCCGCGAAGCATCCAACGGGGCCCGTCCACTCCCACTATCCTCGTGGGAATTTCCACGCCTTCGCGCACTTTGGTCAGGAAATGGACTTCCGGGCCGAAGGTCCCCTCTTCTTCCTTTGCCCCCTTTTGAGAAGAGAGTATATCGTTTCGCAGCTCCTGCCAAAACTTCACACGCCTTGGAGAAGCGAGGAGGGTGAGCTGCAAAGAGGAGCTGCCGTAGCTGAAAGCCAGGTCCATTATGCTTTTTTGATCTGGGGAAGGAACGAGGCGCATGGAAAGGCCGGGCTTGCCGAGGATTTTAATGCCTCCCAAATCCAGGTACTCCCCCTCGGGAACGTCCGGATCGGAAACGTCGTAGGGGCCGCAGTGGCCCTCAACGCCTTCGGCTTCTTCCACTTCCTCCTCTTCTATGGCTTCCTCTTTCTCTTCTTTCTCCGCAGCCTCTTTTTCTTCGATTTCTTCTTCTTCTTTGGCTTCTTCTTTTTCTTTCAGCTCTTTTTCGTTTTCTTTCTTATCTTTCTTTTTAAACAAAATATGCCTCCTAGCACTCGTACTCAACGCTTACCGGCCCGTGATCGCTGAAGCGAAGATCATAAGAGGGCGCCCTCTCTATAAAGAAGTTTCTCGCCTTTGAAGAGAGGCCGGAAGTCCCTAGCTCATAGTCAAGCCTCCAGCCCGCATTGTTGTCAAAAGCCCTACCCCGGTAGCTCCACCACGAGTAGGGTCCCTGGGTTCCTGCGGAAAGGTTTCGCACTTCATCGACTAGGCCCAAAGAAAGCCACTTGTCCAGGTACGAACGCTCCTGGGGCAAAAATCCCGAGCTGTTTATGTTTGACTTTGCGTTCTTTATATCCAAAGGGGTATGGGCGATATTGAGGTCTCCGCAAATCAAAAGCTCCCTGCCGCCTTCTAAAAGCAGCTCCTCGATCCTGCGGGTGGCGGCATCCAAAAATCTGAATTTTTGGTACATCTTTTCCTCATCCGCGCTGTCTCCGGAGTGGACGTAGGCGCAAACTACAGTAAGCTTTACCCCGCTCTTCAAGGTTATGCGCGCTTCAATCCATCTGCCGCTGTCTACGTCTTCTTCCAACCCCTTCAAGCCGAAAGAAAGGCCCTCGAAAGGAAATACGCTCAAAAGCGCCACGCCTGCCCGGCCGGGAATTTTACAAAGCTGGTAAGCGTCATAGAGTTTTTCGCCTTTGGAAGAGTAGAAGGAGGAAATGCCGGAAAAAATGGAATCCACAGCGTCCTTAGGGGCGCGCACTTCCTGCATGCACAATACATCCGGAAGCGTCCTGTCTATCCAGTCCTTCATTCCCTTGCGCCACGCGGCGCGCAAGCCGTTCAAATTGGATGTGGAAATAAGCGTCGCCATCTGTAACATTCTAAAACCGAACGGCTATTTTTTTCCCGAAAACCACTTTCTGGGAAGCAGGGCCGCTATCAATTGGACTATTATCATACCAAAAAGCCAAATGTAGCCTGCCGCGGCGCTGAAAAACGTGGTAAATGCGGAAGAAGCCACGGGCACCAAAATGCTCCCCCCCATGCCTGAAGAGAGGGCCAAAATCCATGCCATGGCGCTTGAAAACACCAGGCCCACGCCTACTCCGGCTATTTTTTTGTCCCTCCTGGCCAAAAGGGAGACTACGAAAATCACAAGAAGAGAGACGATAAGCCCCCATGGGAAAGGGCCGTCAGATCCGTCTCTGGCGATCATCGTGCCCAAAAAGGCCGAAAAGAGGGCGAAAAGCGCGATCCTAACCCATGTCAGGATCGACTTTACCTGGTTTCCCTGGCCTGTCTGGCGCGCCACTTGTACCACTGCTCTCTGTTCAAGATGATCTTTCTGACCCTTATGGCCTCAGGCGTAACTTCCACGCATTCGTCTTCAGCCGCAAAGTCCAAAGCCTCTTCAAGGCTGAGGGTGATGGGGGGAGTGAGGGTCTCAAGCACGTCAGCCGTAGAGGACCTCATATTGGTCATATGCTTTGCCACTGTGACGTTTACATCCAGGTCGTTTGGCTTGTTTGCAATCCCTACCACCTGCCCCTCGTAAACCTGGCTCTGAGGCTCTACAAAGAAAACGCCCCTGGCCTGAAGATGCTGCATGGCATAGGGGGTGGCAGTGCCTCTCGTTCCAGACACCATAGATCCGCTCTGCCTGGTCACTATATCTCCCGCCCAGGGCTTGTAGCCGGTAAGAAGAGAAGAGCTGACGGCGGTGCCGTGGGTATCTGTAAGAAGCTTGGCCCTGATGCCTATAAGACCCCTTGAAGGAACGGAAAAGACGAGGCGCACCCAGCCTGAGCCGTGATCTTTCATAGAGGCCATAACTCCCTTGCGAAGGGCCATGAGCTGGCTGACGGCCCCCACAAATTCGCTCGGGACGTCTATCGTGGCTTCTTCAAAAGGCTCCAGGACGGATCCGTCTTCGCCTTTTCGGGTCACTACCTGCGGGCGGCCCAAGGTAAGCTCGTATCCTTCCCTCCTCATCTGTTCGGCCAAAACGGAAAGGGCCAGCTCCCCCCTCCCCATGACTTTCCACATATCCGGCCGTTCCGTCGGGAGCACTTTTATGGATACGTTTCCCACCAGCTCCCGATCCAGCCTGTCTTTAAGCATTCTGGCGGTCAGCTTGTGGTCTTTGCCTTCGGTTCCCGCCAGAGGGGAATCGTTTATTCCGAAGGTCATAGAGATTGCGGGATCGTCTATGTGGATGACTCCCAAAGGCCTGGGATCGCTTAGGTCCACTATGCTTTCGCCTATCATGATGTCCTGCACTCCGGCTACGGCTACGATGTCTCCGGGTCCTGCCATGGGGGAGGGGAGCCTGGTCAGGCCCGAAGTCCTGAGAAGCTCAGTTACCTTAAAGCTTTCCATCCCCTTTTCTCTGACGAGGCCGTAAGTTTTCCCTTTTTCTATCACTCCGTTGTAAACCCGGATTAGGCCCAGGCGGCCAAGAAAGTCGGAAGAGTCGATATTTGTGACCAAAGCCTGAAGGGGGGAATCGGGATCGTAGGTGGGGGCGGGGATCTCGTTTACCAGGGCTTCAAAGAGAGGCTCCAAATCCTCATTTGCCGGCATCTGCCCGTCTTTAGGCCTGAGAGTATCGGCCCGGCCCGCTTTGGCGCAGGCGTAAAGGACGGGAAGGGAGCAAAGCTTATCGATGTCGACTTCCACCCCTTCGGCCATTACGTCTTCGGCCAGGGAAAGGAGGAGGTCGGTGGTTTCGCTCACTACCTGGGCTATCCTCGAGTCCGGCCTGTCGGTTTTATTTATGACAAGTATTATGGGCAGCTTCGCTTCCAAGGCTTTTCTAAGGACGAAGCGGGTCTGGGGCAGGGGGCCCTCGGAAGCGTCCACGAGGAGGATCGCTCCATCCACCATAGACAGCCCCCTTTCCACTTCCCCTCCGAAATCGGCGTGGCCGGGGGTGTCTATGAGGTTTATGGTGATGCTTTCCTGGCCCTGCTTTGCCGCAGCGTCCCCGCTGTAATTTATGGCTGTGTTTTTGGCCAGGATGGTTATGCCCTTTTCCCTTTCTATTTCCCCGCTGTCTAGGACCCTGTCAGGCACTTTCTGCCTGTCTGAAAAGGCGTGGGCCTGCTTTAAGAGGGCATCTACTAATGTGGTCTTGCCGTGATCCACGTGGGCTATTATGGCTACGTTGCGTATATCCGGTTTGATCATCGTCCGTATTTCTCCAGTCAAGTTTTAAGCGATGAATTTTTTGGCCAGAATCTCGTAAGTGGCGTCCCTGTATTCTTTGGCCACTTTATGCTCAGGCGCGTAGAAGGTAATGGGGGCCCCGGCGACCGTGGCGTCGGGGAGTTTTATGGATCTGGAGATCGCAGTGTGGAAAAGCTTATCTCCGAAGGCTTCATAGAGCCTGTTTAAAGATTCCTGGGCATGATTGGTGTTGGTCGTGTACATTGTCGGAAGGACCCCGAATACCTCAAGGGAGGGGTTGATCCTGTTTTTAACCCTTTTTATGGAGTCCATAAGAAGGGCTACTCCCCTCAGGGCGAAGTACTCCGTAGACACGGGAATTATGACTCCCGAAGAAGCCGTGAGGGCGTTTACCGTCAAAAGCCCCAAAGAGGGCTGGCAGTCGATGAGGATGGCGTCGTAATCGCCAAGCACGGGAGAAAGGACTCCCTGTAAAATCCTTTCCCTTCCCATCTCCGTTACCAGCTGTATTTCAGCGGCAGACAGGTCGATATTTGCCGGCAGCAGGTCCAACCCCTCGAAGCGGGTATGTATTATGGCATCCTTTACGTCCAGGCGGGGATCGAAGAGCAGGTCGTAAATAGTTTTCTCTTCAGCGTTTCCATCCACTCCCAGCCCCGCGGTAAGGGCCCCTTGGGGATCGAAGTCTACCGCTAATACCTTTCTTCCCAGCTGAGAAAGGACTCCGGCTATGTTTATGGTGCTGGTAGTCTTGCCTACCCCGCCTTTTTGATTCACTACAGCTATCACGGGGGCCTGGCTGCGCCTTTGAAGGGGAGGCGGAGTAAAAGGCTCGAATTCGCGCCCTAAAAGATCTTTTGCCATACTAAAGCCAATCCGAAGAAAAGTTGGCAGATTTTCTGCGCAATATGTATAATGTTTTCCAGCGGGCTGTAGCGCAGCTTGGTAGCGCACTCGGCTGGGGGCCGAGGTGTCGCAGGTTCAAATCCTGTCAGCCCGACTTTTCATAACGGCGGTCGAAACGGGCCGCTTTTTTTATTGCCTATTCGGCTATGCGATCTACGGGCTTGTTTACGTCCATGGGAAGAGCTTCCTTGGCTTTTGCCACTAAGGACGAAAAGACTTCGGGATCCTGCACGGCCAGATCCGCCAGGCTCCTTCTGTCCAAATCTATTCCGGCCAGCTTAACGCCCTGGATAAAGCGGTTGTAAGTGAGGCCCTCCTCGCGGACGGCCGCGTTAATCCTTTCAATCCACAGCCTTCTGAATTGGCCTGCGCGGTGGCGCCTGTCTCTGAAGGAGTAATTGAAAGAGTGCAGAAGCTGCTCTTTGGCCCTTCTGTAGGACCTGGACCTGGCTCCTCTGTACCCCTTGGCCCTTTCGAGCACCACGCGGCGCTTCTTATGGGCGTTTACGGCTCTCTTTACACGTGCCATCTTTAACCTCTATTTCTTCTTCCCGAGCATTCTCCAAGTAACTTTTTCTTCGCACTGAGCCATGTGGTCGTCAGCGCTCAGCTCGCGCTTTTTGTGGGCGCTTTTGCACTCCAGGTGGTGACGCATTCCGCATCCGCAAGCTATAAGCTTTCCGGATCCGGTCACTTTCATGCGCTTGGCTACGGCTCTCCTAGTCTTTGCCTTGGGCATCGCTTTCCTCCTTAGTCTGTTCAGATTGAGCTTTTTGCTCTTTTGCCAAAAGGTGGGCAGCCTGCCTGCTCAGCCTCTCGGCCTTGGCCTCTTCTCCTCTGCGCCTCTGCTCAGATTCGCTATGCACTTTTTTAACCTTGGGAGTGAGGGTCATGTAGATGTCCCTCCCATCCTGCCTGGGCTGGTTTTCAATGGAGCTGATATCCGCAACGCCTTGGGCTAGGCGGAACAGAAGTTCTTTTCCGCCTATAGGGTGGGCTCTTTCCCTTCCGCGGAGCATTATCGTCACTTTGACCTTATCTCCGCCTTGAAGGAACTTGCGAGCGTGGTTCTCTTTAGTCTCAAAATCGTGATCGTCGATCTTGAGCCGGAACCTTATCTCTTTAAGCTCCGCCCTGTTTTGGTTGCGCTTCGCATTGCGCTGTTTTATCGTCTCGTCGTACTTGAACTTGCCATAGTCTATCAGCTTGACCACGGGGGGGACGGCCTGGGAGGCCACTTCCACTAAGTCCAGATTGGCCTCTCTGGCCAGGTTCATCTCGGCTGCGGTAGAGATCACCCCTACCTGTTCGCCATTAGGTCCAATCAAACGGACTTGAGGGGACTTGATCTCCTCGTTAATCCTTAAATCGCTTATAACTTCTCCAATCCTCAGAGTGAGAAAGTCAAAATAAAACGCACTTGTAATCAAAACCCAGCGCCACGAAAGGCCCTCAGGTGGGATTTCTCCTCTTTCTTGATTCTTCAAGCCGGCTCTCATAATCATACTCTGAGACTGGGATGAAATTAAAACCGTGGGTATATCCTAGAAAACAGGAATGGATTAACAAAAAAGTTTGGATCGGCTTATGGATGCTGAAGAGAACTCTAAAAAAATATTTGAACAACAGGCCCTGCCGGCTGTGGACATGCTTTACAGGCAGGCCATGAAATACACCAACAATCCTTTTGACGCCGAAGACCTTGTGCAAGATACTTTCGAGAAAGGCTTTAAGGCTTTCAGCTCCTTTAAGCCCGGAACCAATTTGGAGGCGTGGCTTAGCACAATCTTGAAAAATACTTATTTCAACCAATACCACAAAGCCCAAAGGAGGCCCAAAAAACTGGACGCCTTCACGGGAGACTACAGCGACAGCAAACTTTTGCAGGCGGAAAGAAGCCGTCCGGGATCCACCAAGAGCAGCGAGCAGACCTATATGGACGGCCTTATTTCCGGAGACATCCTCGAGGCGTTGAACAAGCTTCCCGAAGAAAGAAGGAAGATTTTCATAGAAGCCGCCGTAGACGGGAAAAGCTACAAGCAGGTAGCCGAGGAAAACAATATAAAGATAGGCACCGTGATGAGCAGGCTAAACAGGGCAAGAAACCAGCTGAAAAAGGAATTGGCCTCATACGCCAAGCAAGGCGTGAACGCCGTGAACTAGAATATAAGATCGGACCGGCAATTAACGAAGAGAGGTGAATATGAGCCCCCGGAAAACAGGGATGACCCTGGTAATGGTGGAAGCGGGCTGCACGGAAGTGGCCTGCGTGGAAGATTTTTCGGATCTTTACCAGGCGGGGCTCGCTTTAGAGCAAATCCTGGGAAAGGAAAGCAAATTTACCGAAGGCTTTGATCCCGACAGGGACGCAGACGCCCAGGAACGCGAGCTTTTGGAGCTTATAAAGCGCGTTCTTAGGCCGGACAAGGCTCCCTTGGACTTGCTTGAAAAATGCTTCGCCTTGATTGAAAACATGTGATTGCCATAGACGTTTAAAAAGGAGGTAACGTGGCAAAGAGAGGAAGAATGCGCAGGGCCAGAAGGCACAGCGCTGCGTGCCATGGCAAGAGGCCGAACGCTTAAAGGCAAAAAAGGGCAAAAAAACGGCGGGTAAATCCCGCCTTTTTTATTTTTAAAGCTCTGCGAAATAAAGCAAAGTCCTAATCATATTGCAGGTAAAGCCGTATTCGTTGTCGTAGAAGGATACGGTTCTGACAAGCTGGCCGGAAGGAGTGGTGAGAACGTCTGTCTGGGTGGGATCGAAAACGCCCCCGTGAGAATCTCCGATTATGTCGCTAGAAACTATTCCGTCTCCGTTGTAGCCGAAGTAATCGGTCTTTGAGAAGGTTTCCTTAAAGAGGGAGTTTATCTCTTCCTTGCTGGTTTCCCTTCCAAGAAGGGAAGTGAGTTCAGTAACCGATCCGTCGCACACCGCAACCCTCTGGGCATGTCCGGTAAGTTTTCCGTCTACCGAGGGAACTACTTTCCCTATGGCGCTGGCGGCCCCGCTGGAATGGGCTACGGTGTTCACCCCCGCGCTCCTGTTGCTTCTGGCGTTTGAAAAACGGGGTCCGTCCAAAAGCATCTGGGAAGCGGTATAGGCGTGAATGGTAGTCATAAACCCTGCCTTTATGCCAAAGTGCTTATCCAAAAGATCCACCATGGGAGCCAAGGAATTGGTAGTGCATGATCCCGCAGAAACTACGGTGTCTTCCTTCTTAAGGATGTGGTGGTTTACCCCGTAGACTATGGTCGGAGTCACGTCGTCCTTGCAGGGGGCGGAAACCAGGACCTTCTTCACTCCGGCCCTGATGTGAGCCTGGCTCTTTTCAAAGGAAGTGTAAAATCCGGTGCATTCGAGGACGTAGTCCACGCCTTCTTCCTTGACCCAGGGAACTTGGGAAGCGTCTTTCTCCGCGTAAACCCTGTAGGCCTTCCCGTCTACGATGATGTGGGAATCGTCGCTTTCCACTTCCACTTCGCTCCCGTCCAGGCGGCGGAGCCTGCCGTGGGTGCTGTCATACTTGAGAAGGTAGGCGAGCATGGCGGGAGTAGTGAGATCGTTTATGGCCACCACTTCTATTTGGTTCCCGCCTCCCTGCTGCTGAAGCTGGAAAATACGGCGGAATGCCAGGCGCCCTATGCGTCCAAACCCGTTTATGCCTATCTTAATTGCTGCCATCTTTCCTCTTTTCCGGTAAATCCGGCCTTTATTTTCCTAGATTCGGATTTAGTAGGATCGAAAATAGATAATATCAGATAGAAAAAGCGGAAACGTGATGAGGGCAGACATGGACATCTTGGAAGAACTGGAAAAAATACCGAAGCAGCCTGAAGACCTTTCAACCTGCGATCTTTTAGGCTTTGACACTGAAACTACGGGGCTGGATTTTAAAAAAGATTCCATCATTTCGGCTTCTTTAGTGCTCAGGAAAAGAAGCGGCGGAGAAGACGAAATCTATAACTTCCTTATAAACCCCGGCGTCCCCATTGATCCCAAAGCTTCTCAGGTAAACGGATTCAGCCAGGAATTTGTGGAAAGAAACGGGGGAGACCAGAAAGAGGAGGTGGAAAAGATCGCTAAGGCCATACTTATTGCCCAGCAAAAAGGCATCCCGCTCGTGGCATACAACGCCAAGTTCGACGTGAAGATGCTTAAGGGGGATTTGGAAAGAATCGGAAGGGAAGACCTCGCGGAAAAGCTTTCTCGAATTTTTGTCCTTGACCCCTTAGTCATGGACAGGGAGCTTTCCCATAGGCCTGGAAAAAGGAACCTTAAAAGCGCGATGGAATGGTGGGGAGCGGAACCCAAAGGGGATTACCATGACGCCCAGGTCGACACCCAGGCCGTTTTGGATCTGTTGTGCGTAATGTTAAAGTCCTGCCCCTCTATTCCCTACAACGCCATGGAGTGGCAAAGGGACGCCTACAGAAGGTGGGCGAAAAGCAGAAACGAATGGGCTGAAAACAACGGAGCTTTCAAAGTAGAAGAAGAGTGGGGCTTGTAGTGCAGAAAAAAGAAACAATAAGAAACATCGTCAGGCTCCTCAAAGAAAAGGGCCTGCTTAGAGAAGTTATCTTCCAAGACAAGTGGAGCTCTAACGAAGAGGACATGCCGGAGTTTGAAATAGACTCCCTCTCCTACAGTTCCAAAAACTCTTCCCCCTCCACCCTCCTTTTTTGCAAGGGAGCCTTTAAGGAAGAATACCTGAAGGATTCTCAAAGCCTCTTTTACATCTCTACCCGCCCCTACCCTTCTTCGCCCGCCACGGCGATCGTGGTGCAGGATGCGGCAAAGGCAATGGCGGAAGCGGGAGCCTACTTTTACTCTTACCCCCAGGAAAAAATGTGTTTGGCCGCAGTTACGGGCACCAAGGGGAAGACCACGACCGCCTTCTTTGCCCATGCCATTCTTTCGGCTCACTTCGGAAGCTGCGGCCTTCTTTCTTCAGACAAAAACTGCTCGGACGGGCTGAATTTCACACCCTCTTCTTTAACCACTCCGGAATCTTTAGACGTCTTCAAGGCTTTAAGCGACGCGCTTTTTTGCGGCGTGGGGCATTTCGTAATGGAAGTGTCTAGCCAGGCCTACAAGGTGTCTAGGGTGGAGGGGATTAAGTTTGACGCCGGGGCGTTTTTGAACATCTCCCCCGACCACGTCTCCCCCAGCGAACACCCCAATTTCGAGGACTATTTCTTCTGCAAGAGGCAGCTTGTCAAAAACAGCAGGGGAGCCGTTTACAGCGCGGACCTCGGAAAGTTTGAAGGCATCATAGAAGAGGAAGCCCGGAAAAAGAGCCAGAGCCTCTCTTTCTCCCTCTCTTCCGCTTCTTCCGACCTTTACCTGAAAAGGACGGAAAAGGGAAGCGAAATCTTTTTTGAGGGAAAAAGCCTGGGCGCGTTCAACCTGGCCATGGAGGGGGACTTCAACCTCGCCAACGCCATGGCGGCCATAGGCCTCGCTATAGAGTGCGGGGTGCCGGAAGACAGCCCGGCCCTGCACGCTTTGGAAAAGGTAAAGGTTTCAGGGCGCATGGAAAGGCTGGATCCGGCTCCGGGGGTCACGGTCTACGTCGACTACGCCCACAACTACCTCTCTTTGGCCTCCCTTATACGCCACGTCCAGTCGGCTTTCAAAGATCCCTTCATAACCGTGGTTACGGGGGCTACGGGAACCAAGGGCCTCAACCGCAGGGAAGGGCTGGGGAAGGCGGCGTCTCTGGGCGCCGGAAGGCTGATTCTTACAACCGACGACAGGGATTTTGATTCCTTGGATGAAATAGACGCCCAAATAGAAAAGGCCGTAGACAACCCCGACACGAAAGTGGAAAGGGAGGATGACAGGACCCTCGCCGTGCTTTCTGCCCTCAACGGGGCCAGGGCCGGATTTGAAAAGACGGGCAGGCAAAACGTGGTGCTTCTGGTCGGAAAAGGGGACGAAGACTGGGTGAAAGTGGCGGGAAAGAAAGTCCCGCAAAAATCCGACCCCGATATAGTAAAAGAGTGGTCAAAAGAAATTAGTTGAGCTCTTTTTCAGCCTCCAACACGGCTTCCATCCCTCCCGTTACAAGGACGCACCCCTCCTGGCCCGATACTATTTCCCTAGCCCTATTAAGGGCGGAAGGGAAGTCGGGGATGCAAAGAAGGCTTCCCTCGTCAAAGCAGCCTTTCGCCATGGAAAATAGATCTTTTGCCCCCGTTTTCCCTCCGGGAAGCTCCGTGGCCACCAAAAGATCGCAACGCTCCGACAAAACCTTTAAGGAGGCCGGGTCGAAATTTTCCCCTGCGGCAAGAACTGCCGCAAGAGAAGAAGGATGGAAGGTATCTTCCAAAGCGCTGAGGCACAGATCGGTTTTAAAGGGGGAAGAGGCCGAGCAAGAAAGGGTCAAAGGATCCGGCTTTTCCACCTTCAGGCTACCCGGCACGTTGACGGATCCAAACGCTTCGGAAACCAAGTCCTCTTCCAGCTTTCCCTCGCTTAGCATCATTTCCGCCGCAGATAGGGAGAGGAGGGCCAAGTGAGCCTGAAACTCTCCAAAAAGCTTTATGGGAACCTGGGGGTAAAGGCCCCTAGGCGTAGAAAGGTCCGCCACCTGCCCCCCTACGGCCAAAAGGTCGTTATACACTTTCATGTTCTCTCCGTCGACCATTAGGGGGCTTTCAGATTCCTGCGCCCTTTCCCTGAGGGCTTCCATTTCTTCTTCCCTTTGAAGGAGGGAAGCGATGAAGGAGGGGGGCTTTATAAGGTCCAACGGCAGCGGGCAAGAGGGGTCGGAAGTCAAAATCAGGCCTGCGGGATCCAGCTCTCTAAAGATCCCTTCAAACCCCTCTTCAGGCACTTCAAATATGCCCGCATCCACCGGTTCGTCTGAAAATTCCAGAGCTGAAAGGCAAAGGAGCGTTTCGAGGGGCCCCATCTTTCCCAGCCCTTCCTTTTCAAACTTTTCTTCAGCCAGGGAAAGGAAGTTTTCAAGCTCTTCATATAGGTCGGAAAGCCTTTTGGAAGAGGGGCTTTTCCCGCGCGCCTTAATCGCTCCTTTCAAATCTTTCGCCCCCGCCCGAAAGAGTCCGGAGCTCACTCCGTAAGTTTGCAAAAGCGATTCCAAAAGGGCGCAGGCGCTCTCTTTTCCCTCCCCCCAGGAAAGTACGGGGGTGAAAAGGGTTTGGGGGGAGCCCAAAAGCTCCAGCGCCGTTTTTACCCTGATCGGGGCCATTTCTTCTTTTTCGCTCTTTTTAGACCAAATTTCCTTCCATATTTCGCTTTCGCCCTTTTCCTCTCTTCTTAGCATGCCTTTTCCCTCCAGAGCCGCTCTGTTTTTACTGGGATATCATAAACTGAGAAGGTGAAACAGTGCGGTATATAAAATATTTGTCAGCCCTGCTCTTAGGGCCCCTCCTTATCCTCCCGTTTTTGGCCGGATGCGGCAACACTCCCAGCCAGGAAAGCGCTTCCCAGGCTTTTTCCTCCCCCTCTGTCTGGTTTGTCTCCAACTACCCCGCGGGGTCTAAAGTGCAAATCTCACAGATTCTCTACTTTTCTTCCGGAAACGTCACCGCTTACAACGCCACCCCGGGCTTCACTTACGCCCAGATTTTCGGAAAGAGCAGCCGGGCCATCCTCCAAGACGCTTTGTCTATGGATAAGGCCCAATTCGAAAAAAGCGTGGAAAGCGACGTAGCTTCCTTAAACCAAATAATTTCCACGCAAAAAGCCATAGAAACCGGAGCCCAAACCGCCATGGCTTCTTCTTCGGCCCAGGGCAACGCCGCGGCCAGGCAAAGCCAAATACGAAACGCCCAAAGCGCGATAGAGGCGGCCCAAAAAAGCATAGAAAACGTTCAAAACGCCGCTTTTGAGGCTCCCTCCCCGGTCCCCTACGCTCTTTCCGGCTCCACCCTTTCCTTTTCCGCCCCCGAAGCGTCCGGAGGGGAGACGGCTGCCTGTTCCCAACAGCAGCTTTCGTGCTCCGCTGTGCTTTCAAGCCCCTACAAGACGGAGGATTTTTCCTTCGACCTTACCCCGTCTTTTGTAGTCAGAGCCGGAAACAAGCCGTTTTCGGGCTTTAGGGTGGGGACGGGCTCTTCTGCCACCTACCTTCAAACCCAGTCGAATAATCGCTTCACGTTCTGAAAGGAAGAGATGACTCCCGATTACATTCTGAGGCTTAGAGAAAAAGTGGGAAAAGAAAGGCTTTGGATTAGCGCGGTAGAAGGAATGGTGAGGGATGAAAAAGGAAGGATACTTCTCGCCAAAAGGAAAGACGACGGCCTGTGGAGCATGGTGGCGGGAATAATAGAGCCCGGAGAGCAGCCTGCGGACGCCATAAAGAGGGAAGTAAAAGAAGAGACGGGGGTGGAGTGCAGGCCAGTCTTTCTGGCCAACGTTTGGAGCATGGGAGAGCCTAGAATTTACCCTAACGGAGATGAAATACTGGCCCTGAACCTCCTCTTTTGCTGCCTTGCTCCCTGCGGGCAAAGTCCCTCGTGCCCTGACGGGGAAAACGAAAGCGCCGGCTGGTTCGACCCCGCCTGCCTGCCTTCCCCCATCTCCCCGCGAACGAAAAAAGCCGTTTCCCGCCTCGCCGGCGCGAGTCCCGGCCCCGCCTCCTTTTTATGCGGGGGAAAGACTGCATGGGGCAGGCGAAAGGAATCCGGGACCCTTTCGCATCCCTCCCCTTCCCTTCGCAAAGTATCTACGGACGGCTCCGCCCTTTCCAACCCGCGGGGGGCCATGGGTTGGGCGTGGGTAGATCACGAGACCGGAGAAAAGGAGAGCGGGGGGTGCAGCCGGGGCACCAATCAGGTAGGAGAGCTCACGGCGGTGCTTATGGCGCTTCGCCGCTTTAAAGAGGGAGACTTAATCATAGAGACGGACTCCCGCTACGCCATAGGCTGCAGCCGCGACTGGGTGAAAGCGTGGAAAAGGCGGGGCTGGAAAAAACAGGGGGGGAGCGCCATAAAGAACCTTCCCCTCATAAAGGCCATAGACGAGGAAATCTCTCAGAGAAGTGGTAGCGTTGAATTCGAATGGGTCAAGGGCCACGCCGGCGACGCCTTCAACGAGATAGCCGATTCTTTGGCCTCTGGCTATGCCAGGGACGTGGCGGCGGGAGAGAGGCAAGAGCGCCTCCCGGAAGAATCAAAAAGTTCTTTAAGAGGAATGTGAAATGGATATTTCCCAGCTTAAAAAAGAGGCAGGAGTGAAAGCCTGCCAAATGGTGGAAAGTGGCATGACTCTCGGAGTGGGAACCGGATCTACCGTAGCCTACTTCATAGAGGAGTTGGGCCGAAGGCATAGGGAAGAAGGGCTTGAGGCCCGCTGCGTGCCCACCTCCATCCGCTCTGCCCAGGCTTTGAAAAAATGCGGAATGGAAGTGTGCGACATAGACAAAGTGGGAAGAATCGACCTGACCGTAGACGGCGCCGATGCGGTAGAACCCAAGCTTAACGGGCTTAAAGGCCTTGGAGGCGCCCTGCTTTGGGAAAAGATTGTGGCTGAAAATTCCGATCGATACGTCTGGATAGTGGATGAAAGCAAGCTGGTTAGCACCCTTGGCGGAAAAGTATGCCTGGAAGTCGTGAAATTCGGTTCCGTAAAGCTTTTAAAGCAACTGGAAGAATGCGGCTTGAACCCCTCCTTTAAGAAAGGGGAAAACGGGCCCATCCTTACCGACAGCTCCAACTACCTCATAGAGCTGGATTTAGGCGAAATCAAAGATCCCGCCTTTTTGGCAAACGATCTGAAGCAGAGGACGGGAGTCATAGAGCACGGAATGTTTTTGGGAATGGTAAACGAGGTTATCGTAGCCGGTCAGGAGGGAGTTAAAATCCTGAAATAAAAAAAAGCCATCACTTGAAAACAGATGGCTGAAACCTACTTGCGCTGATGCCTGGTCTTTCTCAGCATCTTGCGGTGCTTCTTCTTACTCATCCTCTTGCGACGCTTCTTTATGACCGACCCCATTTCCGCCTCCTTACAAAAGACATAAACGATGCAATGCTAATCCTAGCATAAGACTAAAACGGAAAAGCCTGCCAGAAGGACTGTACGCTGGTGCCGGGGCCCTGAGCCTCGAAAAGGCAGGTGGAATTCTGCCAGAGGGCGGTAGACTGTGAGGGCTTGGCCTGCTGCTTTATTTCAAAATTTCCGGTCTGCTGGCCTGAAACGGTGACCTTCCCGGAAGAGAGGGAGGTGCCGGGCAGTGCCGAAGAGAGGGAATCGTACTCGCCTGCAGCGTTTCCGGCCAAAGGCCACTGGGCGGCCAAGAGGGTGATATCGCTCTTTCCGTTGTCATAGGTCACCACCCACTCTTCTATGGGGTAGCTTTTCTGCCAGGCCGTAGCCGCCTTCACCGAAACTCTGGCATAGTCTCCCACGTAATCGGGCATAGCCTGCTCCAACTTGGTGGCTCCCTGGGGAAGGGGGACGTATTTTACGGTTCGGGCGGGCTTGCTTTGGGAAGTTTGAGTCTGAGAAGAAGCGGCGGGAGCGGCCTCTTTTTTCCTGTGGGCCCAGCCGGGCCAGATGAAGGCTGAAATCAATACCAGGATGGCGGCCACCACTACCACTATCACGATCCTGGCTCCCATATGCTCCCTGGGATCGGGCTTGTCTTGACCGGTGTTCATATTCTATCGAGAGAGGCCTTTCTCTCCAGCCTTAAAAAGTTCACGGCTCCCTTTCCAATTGCCGACTGCGCCTTCAGGCTTATAATGACTTTTCCCATTCTAATAAGGGAATTTGAAATCCATCAGGGAGGCAAATGAAAAAATGGGTATGCGCCCAATGCGGCTGGCAGAGCGCAAAATGGTACGGCAGATGCCCGGAGTGCGGGAACTGGGAACTGGAAGAAAGGGAAGAAAAGCCGGAATCGGGAAAGGAGGGGGAGCTGCCTGAAATTTACCCCTCCCCTTCCCTCTCAGCCAAGGAGGAAAAAAGGATTTCCACGGGATTTGGAGAACTTGACAGGGTGCTCGGCGGGGGAATCGTGCCGGGATCCGTCATCCTTTTGGCGGGAGAGCCAGGGATTGGGAAATCCACCCTGCTTTTGCAGGCATGCGCCGAGATCGCGGCAAAAGGGAAGAAGGTCCTCTACATTTCAGCCGAGGAATCTTACCCCCAACTGGCGGGAAGAATGAAAAGGGTGGGAGCCTTTAACCCCAATCTTTTTGCAGCCTACACAAGGGAGTGCGAAGAAGCTGTGGCCGCCGCGCAAAAGCTAAAACCCGGCCTTGTTGTTTTTGACTCCATTCAAGCCCTGTCGGCGCCCGGGGGAGGAGGATCGGCCGCCCAGATAAGGGAAGCCAGTTCGAAAATAATCGAATTTTCCAAAAGAAGCGGATGCGCGTCGCTGATAGTAGGGCACGTCACAAAAGACGGATCCATTGCAGGCCCCAGGACAATGGAGCACCTGGTGGACGTAGTGTGCCAATTCGAAGGAGAGAACAACACCCCTCTGAGGATAATAAGATCCATAAAAAACCGATTCGGATCGACCGATGAGATAGGATGCTTTGAAATAAAGGAAAAGGGGGTGGAGGAAGTAAAAGATCCCTACGGCCTTTTTATGGTAAAAGGGGAAAGGGCTGCGGCGGGAAAATGCGTCACCATGGCGATGGAAGGAAAAAGGTTTTTCCCTTTGGAAATCGAAGCCCTGTGCGCCCCTAAAATGAGGGGGGAAGGAGGGCAAAGGTCGGTTACGGTAAACGGCCTTGAATACAACAGGGTGGCCATGATAGCCGCGGCCCTCCAGCAGCACTCCAAAATATATTTGTCCGGGAGGGATCTTTACCTCTCAACCGTTGCAGGAGCGAAAACCAAAGAGCCCGGGGCGGATTTGGCCATAGCCCTTGCCATGGCCTCATCATTTACAAATTCCCCTCTTCCCGGATTGACCGCCATAGGGGAAGTGTCTCTTACGGGACAAATAAGGCCGGTGGGAATGATGGATCAAAGGATAGAGACGGCCGAAAGGCTGGGATTTAAAACGGCCGTAGTTCCGGCATCGCAAAAGGATCTGAAAGAAAAAGGGAAAATATCCCTTTTTAGAGTCGATAATTTAAACGATATCCTCCAGATTTTAAGGTAAGGCGAAAGATGGAAGAAAAGCCCAGCACTTTTGAGTACGGATACAGGAGAAAAGACTACGGCCCGGATGAGCTTATAACAGACGAGCACGGAAACCCCATAAGCCTAAAGGACGCCCTTCCCACGGAAGATGAAATAAAAGCCTACAAAACCAAGATTCCCCAGATTTGCTTTTACTCTCCCAGAATTCCCGGCAATACCGGATCGGCTATAAGGCTGTGCGCGGTAACGGGAACGCTCCTGCACCTTATAGAGCCTTTGGGATTCGATTTGAAAGACACTAAGCTGAGGCGGGCAGGGCTGGACTACCATGATATGACCCACGTCATCATCCATCCTTCTTTTGAAGAGATGGTTTCTTTTTGCAAGGGCAGGATTATAGCCTTCACGGCTTGCGCCACCAAGTTCTACACGGATATCTCTTACAGGCCCACCGACATCCTGCTTTTCGGGCCAGAACCCGGAGATATCCCGGATCCCATGGAGATTATGAATTCCCCCAGAGTTGAAGAAAGGGTAAAAATCCCCATGCTCCCTTCAAGAAGGAGCCTGAACCTTGCCAGCTGCGCGGCCCTGGCGGTATATGAAGCGTGGAGGCAGAAAGGATTTGAAGGCGGAAAATGAAGGATGAAAAGGAGGAGCTGCCGTCTGCGGCCCGGGCCATGGCGGATATGGGGAGCGAAGTGATAATGGAGATTTTAAGCCTCGGCCTGCAGGCGAAAAGGGCCAGGGAAAAGGAAAGCAAAAAGGGCTTTCACTTCCACCAGGTTTCTCTTCCGGATCCCCTCTGGTCTTTCATTCAAAAAGAAGCCAAACTCCAAGGGACCACCCCCTCCGATTGGCTGATGGACGCCGCCTATTCCTATATCTTCAAATCTTCAGAGGATTAGTAGCCTGAATTTTTGTACCCGTCCGAACGGGTAATTATGTGCTCTTCGCCGTTCTCGTCTTTCACGTACTGTACAAGATGCCCGTCTACGGTCTTTACCCCTTGCTTGCGCCTTGCCGCATCCACCGCTTCCTGCATTATGGAAGGAACCTTCCTCCACATAAGCCTAAAGTGCATGACCTTGAGCTGTTCCGGATCCGCCCCCCTCAAATAGTGCCTCCTGAAGGATGGGATAAGGATGGCCACAATCATTATCAAAAGGAAGGAGTAAGTGAGGATTAGGACAAACGAAGTGCCCTGGGAGGCCGGAAGGGCCGTAGTGGGAATGAAGGAAACGATGAAGGCGAAAATGGAGCAGATAAATCCGCATCCTCCCACTATCGTCTTTCCTACTATCCCTCCCGGCACGTTATAACTCCTCGGCAAGTCCTTGTACCTGAAGATGAGCTTGAAATAGGAGAGGTACATGAGCACATAGCACACAAGGTAAACCAGGGAGGTCAGGGTGGTGGCTATCAGGAAGGACATGTTCCCGCTGCTGGCGTCGAATGTAAGCACCGCAGACCAAAGGAGGGTGCAGAAGAACTGCACCAAAAGCATATGCGTTGCAACACCGTAGCGGTTCTCGTGGTTTATCCACTTGGGCATAAGGCCGTATTTCGCGCTGTCTTCAAGGCCTTTGGAGGGTCCTACGACCCACGATCCGATTTCCGCCACAATCCCAAGGGCCATAAGTACGCTAAATACTCCCGCAATCCAGGTAAGGTGAGGGTTGAAGTGCCCTATGAGGGCGTAGAGGGCCTGGTACATTCCCGCATCCATAGATAAGGCCTTGGGAGGCACCGCTACCGCCACGCTCATCCCGCCCAAAGAATCCATGACTATGGCCACTACAAACATCATGAACATGGTGATGGGGTAGTTTTTGCTGGGGTTTTCCACTTCGTCTATATGGGTTCCGCTGGCCTCAATTCCCGCGTACATCAATATGAAGGTCGCAAAGATCGTCAAGGTTCCTAGCTTGCGGAAGTCAGGGAAGAAAGTGCGCGGGGAAACTTCGATGTAAAGATGGTTTCCCTGCCCCATATAGATGAGTGCGAGGATAAAGAGAAGGAATCCCGGAATGAACACTCCAAGGAAGAAGCCGATTTTTGCAATCCTCGCCGTTTGCTTAGTCCCGTGGAGCTGAAGCAGGTTGACTATTCCGAAAAGCCCTATCACGCAGAAGAATTTGCACGTCGGATTGTTGTTGATGACGCCCCAGCCAAAAGTGGCCGCAAACATGCCAACGACAAAGTAGCACATCGTGACATAGCCTATCGTCACTTCAAACCACTGGCAGAAGAGGGCGATATAGCCAAGCCTTTCCGAATGCAGGGCGTTTCCGACCCAACCGAAAACGCCCCCTTCGCTCCAGCCTTCCACCGAAGCCATTTCGGCAGAAATCAGAGCTGTGGGGAGAAACCAGAAAACGCCGCCCAAAATGGCAAAGAATACGCAAGCAAATCCGGCTGTAGCCAGGCTTGGGAACTCATAGACGGTCATAACCATGGAGGCCGTCATGGAGAAGAAACCGAAAAGCGTCAGCTTTTTCTTCAGTTGAGCATTCATTAACCTAAAATTTCCTTTATCGTTAAACTGAGCACCCGGCGCTGAGGGCCGCCTTTTACCTTAAAGTGAAAGGTAACAAACTAAACATGATATGTATTTTTTATTTTTTTTCAATACTCTGTTTTTGCATGCAACTTCCTGTAAATGTGAGTCCTGTTAGGAGTGTGAACGTAAAATAAACCGTATGAGAGACAATCGCCCTCAAAGTCCCACCGCAAAGCCGGCGAGAAGGGTAGTGGCCCTTCTTATCGCCTACATAGTGCTTTGCATTGCAGGCGGGATGACGTTGACGGGCTTTTTCGCGCCCGCTTTGGTGGATATAGGGAAGACCGTGAATAAGTCTTCCTTCTCCCTGCAGGGGGAGAATGTGAGCCTTAACCTCACCGATCTCCCCCAGCAGTCCAGGATGTACTCCTCGGATGGAAAGCTGATAGCCCAGTTTTATACCCAAAACCGTATAGTTGTGGCGCTGAAAAATATTTCGCCGTGGATGCAAAAGGCCATGGTGGCCAGGGAGGATCACAACTTCCTGACCGAAACCGGCATCGATCCTAAGGGCATAGCCAGGGCGTTCGTGGAAACCTTCATTAAAAGAGGCCCCAGAGAGGGAGGATCCACCCTTACCCAGCAGTACGTCAAGAATGCCCTTATAGACCAGGCCATGGAACAAAACGACCCCATAGCCGCCTACCACGCCAGGGCCGACACAATTACTCGAAAACTGCGCGAGATGCTTATAGCCCAGGAATTAAACGAGCATTACAACAAAGCTGAAATTCTTCAGGGGTACCTTAATATCGCCCAATACGGAGTGAATATATACGGCGTTGAAGTGGCTGCGGAATCCTATTTTGGAATCCATGCCAACCAGCTGAATCTCAGCCAATCCGCGCTCATAGCCTCCATTACAAAAGACCCTTCGGCCTACGATCCCATCTATCACCCCCTCGTGGCCCAGCAGCAGAGGAATATGGTGCTCCAACAAATGGTGCAGTACGGCTTTGCCACCAAGGCCCAGGCCCAGGCCGCCGAAGCTATACCCGTAAAAAGCATGCTCCATCCCAAGACCTACCCGATAGGGTGCAACGATATAGGGATAATGGGGTACGCATGCGATTACACGGTCAGAGACATCCTCATGGACTCCCAGCTCGGCCCCACCGTGGAAGCCAGAAGAAAGCTCCTTTACGAGGGCGGCCTCAAAATCTACACCACTTTCAGCGAAGCTGCAGAACAGGCGGCTTATAACGCCCAGACCAAGTACATCGCCCCGAACAATCCTCAAGGCATGATAATCGCCACGGCCTCAGTGCAGCCCGGTACCGGCAAAATCATAGAGGTGCAGCAAAACAAGATCTACAACGTAAACGGCAACGCGGGGCCGCAGTACACGGCTCTCGACTATTCGGTAGATCAGTCGGAAGGCGGAGGCACCGGATTTGGAATCGGTTCGTCCTTTAAGCCCATCAATATGGTGGCATGGCTGCAGGCGGGACATAAGATCACCCAAGAGCTCGACACGTACACGGTCTACCCCGTCAATTCCATACCCTGCGCTCAAAAGACGGGGGCCATGTGGAATCTGACGAACGCGGAGGGAGGCACGCTGACTCCCGAGTCTCCCCTTCACGCCCTGATCTGGTCGCATAACACCCCTCAGGCTTCGATGGCCCAAATCATAGGGCTTTGCGCGATAGCCAATGCCGCAACCGAGATGGGGTACCACAACGCGGCCACGGCGACGAGCAATATCCATGACACCATTACGCCTACCATGATCATCGGCGTTCTCGGAGTTTCCCCGCTCACTATGGCCAACGTATACGCCACGATAGCCGCCAACGGCGTAGAATGCACGCCCATAGCAATCAACAAGATCATTAACGCTGACGGCAAGAGCCTTCCCGTTCCTCCCGCTTACTGCCACCAGGCCATAAGCAAGGAGGTGGCCAATACGGTGGCATTCGCCATGAACCTCGACATCACCAAGGGCATAGCTTACTTGGAGCAAATACCCGGAAGGAAAACGTTTGGCAAGTCCGGGACGAACCAGGACGGATCTTTGGCGGACGGCGCCTTCGTCCCGCAGATGGCCACTTTCACCATCTCTGCCCAGCCACAGCACCCCAGCCAGCTTCCCGAGTGCATTACCGGAAACTCCCTGGTCTGGTCTGCCACAAGCGGTCCCGGCACATATTGCGAAAGCCAGTGGTACGGGGAAATGTACCTCATTAGGTCTTTGGAAGACTACATGTCAACCTATCTCAAGGAAGCTAAGATACCGGTGGATAACAACTATGGAACTCCGGATCCGAATATGGTGGATCTTCCCCTGGCTTCTTACCAGTGGGAAGATCAGGGCGAGAACCTGTTCGGAACGCACGTAGCTCCCATGAAGCCTATAGATCCATGGGGGCAGTGATCCTCTGCTTGCTTTAGGCCGCTGCAGAAATCTCCGCAGCGGCCTTTTTATTTAAGGGGCGATATCTCTCGGGCTTTATCGCTTCAGGAGCGTCAGTTAATTGAAAGCTTTATTGGAAGGGGAAAAGATGCATCTTTAACGCAAAGCGCCATGAAGATTCGGATTCTGCAAATTCGCAATTTGCGATCGCAATACCAATAAAAATGCGCCGCATCCCCGGATTTATACGAATCTTCCCCTTCCTAGAATTTTTAAAAATAATCTGCCGAATTTTTATAAATCGGATGGTTTTCACGATTGGAAAAGGATTTGCAATGAAAAACAAAGAGAAAAAAGAGGTGTAAAGCATAAAAAGGTCAAGTCCGCCATAGAAAAAACTGAACGCATGAACATGTGCAGATTGGAGCGCCTAACTGACGATTAGGCAGACTGAGATTGTCGCCTTGTTTAAAGGCGCGTGGGAATACCCGTATTGCATTCTGAGGAGCCGTTGGACTATCTTATGACGTAAGCGATAGAGGATAAAACAGTTCACTTGACTAAACCGATAATTAAAAGGCGGGAAGCATCATGAAAGATGAAAAATACATGAAGATCTTCGAAGAATTAAATATCCCCACAGGGCCTCTTCCGGAAAATTATACGCCGGATGAATTTATGCGTAAGCTTTTACTCGAGTCTTCCACTTGGAACGAGCAACCGGAGGTCTCTTACTCCGCTTCGACCGATTCCAATATAGACCTATTGGATCCGGTTCCCGTCGAACCGTGCCAAGAGTGGATCTGAACTTCGATTATCTTTTCTAATCCGGCTCCATTCCACAAAACTTTTAAACGCTCTAAAGTTTTTTGGATGCGGCGTTCTATTCAAATCTTCCTATAATCAAAGTCGTAAATCCGCCTTCCGGCTTCAATTCCCTTCTTTTCAAAACTGGTGAGGGTTCTGTCTTCAAACCTTTCGGCTTGGAAAAACTTTCCCTTGGGAGCTGAAGCCTGAAGATCCCTGTTGCCCTTTCCAAAGTGAGTGAGAGGGAGCTCCACAGCAATACTCCCCACGTTTTCAAGCTCCGGAAAGGCATCCAGGACTTCGTGGATCTGGAGGGCGTAGTCGGCATCGTCGGTGGCAATCCTCCAGTGCCCTCCCCTCACCAGCGCGGAAGCTACCAGGGGAGCGAAATCTTCCGATATAAGCCTTCGCTTGTGGTGCTTGGTTTTCGGCCAAGGATCTGGAAAGAAGCTCCACACCTCGAACACCGAATCGGGAAGGAGGTTGGAAGAGAAGAAGCGGGAAGCGTCAGCCTGAAGGATTTTGGCATTTTCAATGCCGCGCGCTTTAAGGCGCCTGACGGTGTGGGCCACTCCCTGAGGGAAAACTTCCAGAGCCAAAAAATCCAGATTCTTAAAGCGGGAAGCCGCCCATTCGACTTCTTCTCCCTGACCGCTTCCGATTTCTATCACGAGGGGGTTTAGGTTTCCCCAGATTTTTTTCCTTCTGAAAGCATCCAGTTTGAAAGAGGGGTCGGGGATGAACCTTTCCTTTTCCGGAGGCGTGAGGAGCAGGCCTCCGGAGTTCCGCAAAATTTTTTCCTCCCTTTCGTCAAGTTTGGAGGACCTTAAAACAAAGGAAGGCCTTTTCGGGAAGCTTCGCCTTCCAGGCTCTTTATCTTCCAGCTCTTTCTGTGAAGAGGGCTGAGCCCCAGTTTCCTTATAGCCTCTATATGCTCCCGGGTGGGGTACCCCTTGTTCTTTTTCCATTTGTAGCCCTTGTATTCGTCTAACTTTGAAAGGTCGTCCATCAGCTCGTCTCTGTCGAGCTTGGCCAAAATAGAGGCGGAGGCGCATAAAGCGCTTTTCCTGTCTCCCTTAATGACGCATTTGACCTCTACGTTTGGCCTTTGGGAAAGGTGGAGGGAAGCGCGGGCATAGGACAGGTAGTCGAAATTGCCGTCCAAAATTAAAAGGCCCCTTCCAAAAATTTCCTTCATGGAAAGCAGGGCCCTCTCCAAGGCGAGCCCCAAAGAAAGGGTGATGCCCATTTCGTCTATTTCCTTATTTGAGCAAGACCCTACGGCCCAGTCGGAAACCCAGTCCTCAATGTAGCTTCTTAGCTTAATTCTCCTTTTTGGAGTTAAAAGTTTGGAATCCCTTACGCCTTCCGGAAAGGAGGAGGGGAGGGAATCCAGCATGCACACTCCCACATAAGCCGGACCCGCGGCGCATCCCCTTCCCACTTCGTCCGCTCCCAAAACGAAGTCGAAAGATTCGAAGCCCTCCTCTTCAAGGCAAAGAGAGGGATCATTCATAGGCTCCGCTCACTCCCCCCACGTTCTTGTAAACCGAAGACGGGTCGCCTATGAAGCGCCATCTGTCGATGGGCCACCACACTAGCTTTACCACTCCCACGACGTCTGAAATCGGCACGAGCCCGTCGTCCTCGTTTAGATGGTAGCGGGAATCGGCTGAAATCTTCCTGTGGTCTCCCATCACAAAGATGTGGCCCGGAGTGACTTTGACGTCGAACTTTATCAGGCTGGGGGCATTTCCGGGATAAAGGTAGCTTTCTTCGTGGATCGGCACTCCGTTTATGGTGACGAGGCCCTGGGCCGTGCAGCAGGCTACGGTGTCTCCGGGAAGGCCTATTAACCTTTTAACCAAAAATCCGCCCCCTAGGGCGTCATCTTGGGCAGCAGAGAGCCAGTGGCCGGGGTCTTTGAAGACTATCACATCCCCCCTCTTAAGGGGCGTCCATTTCCCGTCGAGTTTGAAAGTGAGGATATGGTCGCCTATAAGGAGGGTATTTTGCATGGAACCCGAGGGCACGACATAAATGCCGAAAACAAAAATCCTGAGAAGGAGTATCGCGATTATCGGGATCACAATGGACAGGGTCCACCCTATCCAGCTGCCTTTTCTGCGGTGGAATCTTCGTGGATGCATGGGAGGCCTTGAAACTCCTTTTTTAAGGTGTGCTCCCCGTCGGTGTATGGGAGGTTTTGTGGCTGCCTTGTAACCCATCACAGCCTCTTCCATGCCCTCGGCTTAGATTATTTCTTTGCCCCTCTAGGCTCGCGCCTTTCAGGAATCCTGGCAGCCTTGCCCTTAAGGTGCCTGAGGTAATAAAGCTTGGCCCTCCTCACCTTGCCGTATGAAACCACTTCGATGGAATCTACGAGCGGGGAGTGAAGGGGGAAGCGGCGCTCTACTCCGCATCCGAAGCTAATCTTGCGGACAGGGATGTTCTCGCTTATGCCATGGCCTACTCGGGCTATTACTACGCCCTGGAAAGCCTGAATCCTGCTGTGGTCGCCTTCGACGATCTTGGCGTTCACTTTTACGGTGTCTCCGGGCCTGAAGGAGGGGATGGGATTCCCCTTCTTTTCGTGCTCTTTGCCGAATTGTTCTACGAGGTTCATAAATTCCTCCATTGCTGCCGCGCAACAGCAGCTTAGACTCTTTTCCGCTCCAAAGATCCGCTTTAGGCTAGACTACCCATCCCCCTCTGCGCGGCAAGGAGAGATGCGCCCCGGAGCGAAAGATTTGCTTTGAAATCCGAATATATCTTAACAGAGC
>JAGBQM010000024.1 GCA_017632855.1 Aeriscardovia sp. | reverse complement strand
TCTCCCTCTCCCAGTTCCACGGGATTGAATTGAACCCCTACGCCGCCATGGTGGCCAGAACAGCCCTCCAGATTGCCAGGGAACAGGCTTTGGAAAAGAGCTACCAATGGTTCAAGGACACGGTTCGCACTCCACCCCACTTCCTCCCGCTCAAAGATGAGACCAAAGGGATTGTGTGCAGAAACGCCTTGACTATGGACTGGAGCGATCTTGTAACTCCTTCCCCGGACCTCTTCATCTTCGGAAACCCCCCATTTGCAGGTGCTCATATAGCCAAAGAAGAAGCATCCACTCAGAAAAAAGAAATGGAAGAGGTGTTTGGCGGTCTTCCAAGCGCTGAACTCGACTACTGCGCCGCATGGTACTACAAGGCAGCCAAATTCCTGAACGGCTCAGAGGGCAAGTTTGCATTCGTCTCGACCAATTCCGTTACTCAGGGGATTCAGGTTGAGGGGCTCTTTAAACCCATATTCGATCTTGGCTGGAAGATTTCCTTCGCATGGCCCTCCGTTCTCTGGGACCATAGAAAAGACGCGGCAGTGTATGTAGTCATAATCGGCTTTACGCAAGAGGGGGGAGACACTCCTAGACTTTTCGACCTGGTTGAAGACGAAGAATTTGACTGGGAAAACGGAGCCGGATTTGAGGTGATTGAGGTAGACAACATAACGCCTAACAACCTTGAGGCGCTCCCCACGGCGTTTGTGAGCAAGAAAAGCAAGCCCCATATCAGAGCTTCCCAAATGCGTCTACGGCAACAAGTTTGCAGATGGGGGGAATCTGGTTTTAAAGACCAAAGAAGAGAAAGATATAGTCGATGAAGATCTCATAGCCGCAAAATATGTAAGGGGATATCTGGACGGGCGCGATCTTATAAACGGAGGAAAACGCTGGTGCTTATGGCTTAAAGATTCCACCCCTGAAGACAGGAAGAAGAGCCCGGTTTTGCGTAAAGCTCTTGAAGGCGTAAAAGAGGCCAGAAAGAACGGGCAGTGGAAGGATGATCCCGCATGGCTGCCTGTGAGCGAGAAACAGCCCGATTGCAACTACCTCGCCATACCTGCCCAGTTTTCGGAGAAGATAAACTACTTCACTGTTGCCTTCTTGGACAAGGATGTGATTGCCAGCAATACTCTCTACGTCGCGCCCGACCCGGATGGTTTTGCTTTCTCCGTTATAGAGACTTCCACGTTTACGTCATGGCAGGACTTTGTAAGGATAAGGCTTGAAATGCGTAGAAGGTTCTCCAATACCCTGGTCTGGAATACATTCCCCCTCCCCTCCATCACCAAGGACCAAAAAGACCTCATCATAGAAGGGGGAAGGAAGGTATTTGAAGCGACGGCCAATTACCCCTCTTCCTCTCTGGCCTACCTCTATGACCCGGGCAATATGCCTCTCGACCTCAGAAAAGCCCATGAAGCCCTCGACAAGGAATGGATTCAGTGTTCTCCGATAAGCCCTAAAAAGCGAAGAGGAGAGGCAGAAGGCGCTTTTGGAGGCCTATCAAGGAATGGCAAGTGAAGAGGGCTAGTCCAATTCTTGCTTTCATAAATTTTGGAATCATAGGGATCTAGGAAGGGATCCAAGAAGGCAATAATCGCCTTCTAAATAATCTTGAAACTTCTTTGTAAACGTCTAAATATCACATAGGCATACAATGTAGATTACTCATTAGAAACCTCGAGATTAAAAGCATATATGCATTAGTGTCATACAGGCTATAAATTAAAAATTATATCATTGTACCTTTTAAACAAGAAGGAAACACAAACTATGTACTATAAAGACTATATAAAAGAAGTATGTCAGAATCCGAACCAATTCGATGGTCTGAAAGACAAGAAGAACAAGATAGAAATAATGAAGAAGAGGGCTTTACGTATTATTAAACCCCTCCCAGATGGCTTTGCAAAATGGGTGAATTGCCTATTGTTGTCCAGTTGTGAGAGCCCATTGGACTTTGAAAAGGACTTTAATCCTGAAGATGGTAAGGAAACTGTATACTATCAGTTCAATAACGAAGCTTCTAACCGCAACGAAGCTTCTAACCGCGCCTTCAAATTCGATGGAACTTTTAAATTAGAATCCTGTCAGTGCTATGCGAAATCTAATAAAAGAAAAAAGATTTACAAGTCTGAAAATGAAGGGTGGGCATGGGAAGCGCGTAACATACCAGAAGGCTCCATTATGATGAAGCGTCATAAGCCCTATAACTCTGCACCCGTGGGCGCCTATTATTTAGATGATTTCCAACTAAGCCCTACCGATATCATTCCGTCATATCCATGGTACCTTATAGCCCCCCCTGCAGAAACAACATATATAAAATCTGAATATATTTTTGCCCTTCTCGACTATGCCGGACTTGAGGCTGTGTGGAATGTTACTAAGAATAATGCGTACAGAGCTGATAAACACTTTGCTCCCGGTATGTTCAACATCCTTTTTGCCCTCTTCAATTACGTGTGGGAAAATTCCACTTCTGAATGCCTTAACAACTTAGCTATACAGGCAAAAGAGCTCCGTTGCCATCCTTTTTCCTAAGCTTGCCGCATAAATCTCAATAAAGAAATGGATGAAGAGTTGTTCACTACATTGCCAACATTACTCGGATTGTCACCAGTGGGCTCAGCCGATATTGCTGAGTTAAATTCAAATTTCCTATTAAGGCAACAGGTATTTGCCAGGCTTATCTATAATGCTTTATAAGCAAAAGATTAAAGGAATGTTTTAAGGCATGTCCGCTTTTAAGATGTAAACGAAATTCACCTGTTGAACAAAATACATAACCTTCTTTGAGCCATTTAAAAAATTGAAAGGGAACTGGGTTCGATTTAAATGATCAGTTCAAAGCAGGTTTATCAATAGTTCTTTTATCCCAGATTAGTGCACTATTCGAGTGTTTTGGAAGTCTTTAGATTTTAAAATTTCAGGCGCTTTGCAGAGCTTTTTGAACGCGCACAAAATATAAAGAAATCTATGAAAATAAAATAAATTCTGATTTGGCTTATAGATAAACAATTTAAAAATATAACCTAAGGAGAATTAAAACGTCTAAAAATGACGGATAAAAGAAAAATTGTTCCATGATAAAGTGCAATCCTATTTTTTGTCGAGTTAGTTCATACTCCAATCTTCTTCTTGCGATCGCGATCTTCCTTCTCCCTTTCTTTCTCCTTTTCAGTGGCGATAGACAGTATCTTCAAGTCCTCTTTCCGGCTCTTTCCCCGCTTGGAAAGGTAGATAAAAAGCCCTATTCCCAAAAGCGCGCAGATTATGGCTGCCCACGTGTTAATCCTCAGGCCTAAAAAATAGATGGAGGAATTTATCCTGATCTCTTCTATCACAGCCCTTCCCACTCCGTAGTACATGAGGTAAAGGCAGAAAATCTGTCCGCTTTTCAACTTTTTTTGGAAATGATTTCCAAAAATGGTCAAAAGTATGGCCCCCGAAAGGCAGAGGATTATCGAATAAAGGAAAGTAGGCTGAAAAAGGTGGGTCTGCGGATCCGGGCATGGCAAATCCGTATAACAGGTTTCAAACTTTCCTATGGCGTTTGCGCCGTTAAGTTTCAGGCCTATGGGCCAGGTAGTGGGAAGGCCGTAAAGTTCCTGGTTGAACCAGTTTCCCAGCCTTCCGAAGGCCTGGGCTACAAGGAGCGCGGGAGATACTGCATCTGCTAAAAGCAGGGCGGGAATTTTTTTATGCCTCCCTACCAGCGCTATCCCTACGGCTCCCCCCATAAGGGAGCCGAAAATCGCCATGCCCCCGTTCCATACTTTAAAGATATTGATGGGGCTTCCTGTAGGGGGAAAGTAGTCCCACGGTACCGTCAGACAGTTGTAAATCCTGGCCGCCACCAGCCCGCAGGGCACCGCCGCGAGGGTGAAGTCCAGCACTTGATCGAAAGTTCCGCCCCACCTTTTCCACCTTCTTGAGAGGATTAAAACGGCAAACACTATCGCGCACAGCATCGTAAGGGCGTAAAAGTGGATTGTGAGAGGTCCCAACTTAAAGTAGGAAACCGTGGGGGAGGGAATGGAAGCCTCCGGCATTCTGCTGTTTTCCCCTTTCAAAAAGGCGCCTTGAGGCGCGACTGTAACTTACAAAAAAAGAATCAATAGGAAGTAAATGAAGGGGGCCGCCATAAGGATGCTGTCGGTCCTGTCCAAAACTCCGCCGTGGCCTTTGATGATGTTCCCGTAGTCTTTTATTCCCACGTCCCTCTTGATTACCGATGCGCAAAGGTCTCCTATAGTCCCTGCCAGAGCTCCGCACAGCCCCACTATCATGGCTTTCCACCAGTCGTGGGCGAAAGTGGAGCGGAAGAAGATGATCCAAAATATCATTTCCCCTATGATGCAGAAAACTACGCTTCCCGCCAGCCCCTCGTATGACTTTTTAGGCGAAAGCCGGGGGGTCATTTTATGCCTCCCCAGGGTCGCCCCCACGGTAAGCCCCCCTATATCGCTTAAGGCCGGAAGGAAAATTATCATAAATTCCATCCCGTGCTCCGTGCTGTAGGGAATTTTAGAGGTGTGGTAGGCCAGGGGGAGTATGAGGAAAGAAGAGAGCAGGAGAAGGTAAAGGGCTATGAAAAGGGAGGCGCACGAATTTCTAAGCCTCCCCACGGGCCTGTTTAAGTCGCAATCTTCCGGGGTGATTTCAGCCCCCCTCAGCGCCACAAGGGAAAGGCACGCAAAAAGAGAGACCCCCATGGCGCAGATATGGCGCGGGAAAAGATAGGTGCAGCAAAAGACTACGGCCGCGCAAACCGCCGTAGTGACTACGGGCACCTTGATCCCTATAATCTTGCAGGCCCTGAAAAGCTCCACCAGGGCCAAAACTACGAAAATATAGATAAACCAGATAAATCCGAAGGGGGGCAGAAAGAATAGGCACACCATTATGATGCCTGCCAAGGCGAATCCGACCACTATGGCGGTAGCAAGCTTTCTTCCCGTCATAAATACCTCTGAAAGCTAGATTAGACGGTGAGGATCTCTTTTTCTTTTACTTCCGCCATGGAATCTATCTCGTCGGTAAATTTCTTTGTGAGCTTGTCCAGATCGGAGAAAACCTGCTCCTCTTCGTCTTCAGTCAGCTCTCCGTTCTTAGTTTCGGCCTCGGCTTCTTCGCGGGCCTTGCGGCGGATGTTTCTTACCGCGATCTTGGCGTCTTCCGCCTTCTTCTTGGCCATTTTCACGTACTCTTTGCGCCTCTCTTCGGTAAGGGCGGGCAAAACCACCCTTATCACGTTTCCGTCCCTTGAGGGATTTATTCCGAGGTCGCTGTCTCTCAGGGCTTTTTCCACGGCGCTTGCCTGAGATACGTCAAACGGGCTTATCGCCAGAGACCTGGCGTCGGGGGCGGTGATGGAGGCGAGGTTTTTAAGAGGGGTGGGAGCCCCGTAGTAATTAACCACGATCCCCTCCACCAAAGCCGGGTTAGACCTCCCGGTGCGAATTGAAAGGAAGGCTTCTTTAAGGGAATCCAAGGATTTGCCCATGAGGGCTTTCGGCTCAGTCAAACTCTTGTCCATATTCTTGCTTTCTATACCCGTTTGTGTGGAGATTCGCCTCAATTCTATCTCAAAAGCGCTTCCTGCATGCGAAGCTAGGCCATAGTGGTCGGGCAGTCGGAAACTAACGTGCCTATCTCTTCTCCTGAAAGCGCCCTTTCCACGGAGTTTGGGGAGTCTATTCCAAATACCCTTATCGGCATGGAGTTGTCCCGGGCGAGAGAAAGCGCGGAGGCGTCCATGACCCCCAGATTGTCTACGATGGCCTTTTGGTAAGAGAGGGTTTTAAACCTTCGGGCGTCCTGATCTTTCCTGGGATCTGAAGTGTAGACTCCGTCCACGCCGTTTTTGCCCATCGCCACTTCCTGGCATCCCAGCTCCAAAGCCCTTTGTATGGCTACGGTGTCTGTGGAAAAGTAAGGGATGCCGGCGCCCGCTCCCAGTATCAGCACCCTCCCCTTCTCCATATGCCTTATGGCCCTCAGGGGAATATAGGGCTCTGCCACCTGAATCATGGTAATGGCGCTTTGCACCCTCACTTGCTGGCCCTCCTGCTCAAGGAAATCGGCCAGAGCCAGGCAATTCATCATGGTGCCCAGCATTCCTATATAGTCGGCTCTGGATCTGTCGAAACCGGACTGGGAAAGCTCCTTTCCCCTAAAGAAGTTCCCTCCTCCGGCCACAATCGCGATCTCCACGCCTTTTTGAGAGGCGCCCTTCACTTCCTTGGCAAGGGAGCGGAGGGTCTTTACGTCGATTCCGACTTTTCCCCCTCCCAGAGACTCTCCCGAAAGTTTTAAAAGCACCCGCTTAAACACTTCACTCCTGACTAAAAAAATGGGGGGAACGACCCCCCATGCCCTTTACTTTTTACTCTGCGGCTTTTTCGCTCTCTTCTTCGCCTTTGCCGACTTCGATTCTCAGGAAGGCCGTGATGTTTCCTCCGGCCTCCTTGACCAGCTGGCCCACGGTTTTAGAAGGATCTTTTACGAATTTCTGATCCAGCAGGACGGTCTCTTCGTAGAAGGACTTGATCCTTCCTTCCACGATCTTCCCTATTATGGCTTCTTTTTTGCCTTCCTGCTTGGCCTTTCCTTCGGCGATCCTGCTTTCGCTTTCAATGACGTCTGCGGGAACGTCTTTTTCGCTTAGCCAAAACGGGCTCATGGCTGAAACCTGCAGGGCCACGTCATGGGCCACTTTGGCCCCGTTTTCGTCGCTTGCCACCAAAGCGACTATGGACGGGGGGAACTCTGCGGACTTCTTGTGGGCGTAAAGGTCCACTTCTTCGCCTTCCACCCTTCCCACTTGGCCGAGCTTTATATTCTCCTTAAAGAGCGCGGCGGCGGAGTCGATTATTTCCTTTACAGACTCTTCCTTGCCCTTGGCTTCAAGGAGGGTTACGCGCTCGGAAGCCTTGGTTTCTACGGCAATCTGCAAAATCTTTTCGGCATAGGCCACGAACTGAGGGGTCTTGGCCACAAAATCGGTCTCAGTATTGAGTTCGATTGCGTAGCCCACCTTCTTTCCGCCCTCTTCTACGATTTTGGCGCGGGCGAGGCCCTCCTGGGCCTTTCTTCCTTCCCTCTTGCCTGCGGCCTGCACGCCCTTTTCCCTGAGGATTTCCTTGGCCCTGTCTACGTCGCCTTCGGCTTCCTCCAGGGCTTTTTTCACATCCACCATTCCGGCTCCGGTGTCGGAGCGGACTTTCTTTATCAGATCCAAAGATATCTTTTTAGCCATATGAACCTACTTAGTTTCCTGTCCCTGACCCTCGAGAAGATCGGTTTCCCACTCTGCCAGCGGCTGCTGGGCGCCTTCCTTTTCAGAGCTCTTCGAGCGGCCGGCTTGAAGCAGGCCCTCCGCAACGGCGTCGGCCATGAGGGTGGTAAGGAGCGTGATGCTGCTTATAGAGTCGTCGTTGGCGGGGATGGGGTAGTCGATCTTGTCGGGATCCGAATTGGTGTCGGCGAGAGCCACCACGGGGATGTGAAGCTTTCTTGCCTCATCTACCGCGAGGGCTTCCTTGTTGGTGTCGATTACGAAAAGGGCCTGGGGAAGGCGGTTCATGTCCCTGATGCCCCCCAGTTCCTTTACTAGCTTGTTCTTTTCCCTCTCGAGGAGAAGAAGTTCCTTTTTGGTAAGCCCCGAGGCGCGCAGCTCGTCAAAGTCCATGTCTTCCAGCTCTTTCATTCGAGCCACCCTCTTGCTGACGGTCTGGAAGTTTGTAAGCATTCCTCCCAGCCAGCGGTCGGAAACATAGGGCATGCCCACCCTGGAGGCCTGCTTTTCCACTACTTCCGCAGACTGCTTCTTCGTTCCCACGAAAAGCACCACCGCTCCGCGGGAGGCTAGCCTCTTGAGAAATGCGTAAGCCTGGTTGATTCCGTCTATGGTCTTAAAAAGATTGATGATGTTGATTCCGCCCTCCTGCATGAGGATGTAGGGCTTCATCTTGGGGTTCCACCTGGAAGTCTGGTGCCCGAACTGGACGCCCGCCTCCAGAAGCTGAGTGGCAGTGACTTTTACCTCTGCCATGGCTCCTCCTGTTTCCGTCGGTTTAATCCATGGCATCTAAGCGCGGAAGCTCCGACCGACATAGATTGCCGCCCGCCATGGAGAAAAAGGGTTTCCCGCCCGCGGCATGGGGGGAATTTCAATAAGATTTTAGCAAGCGCTAGATATTTCTTATGGCTTTTTGGGCCCGGGCCTTTTCCCTGCCTTCAAGTCGGTCCGTAAAAAGGCGGCCGTCCAAGTGGTCGCACTCGTGCTGAATCATGCGGGCCATAAGCCCCTTTCCTTCGACTACGACTTTTTTTCCGTCCAGATCCGTTCCGACGGCCCTGGCGAAATCGCTTCTTTGAAGGGAGAACCAGAGGCCGGGAAGCGAAAGGCAGCCCTCTTCCCCGTCCTGCTGGCCCGAGCGGTAAGTGATGCGGGGGTTTATTATATAGCCTACTTTCCCTCCCACGTTGTAGGAAAAGATTCTAAGAAGCACGCCGACCTGGTTTGCGCTTAGCCCGGCCCTCCCGGGGTCGTCTACGGTGTCTAGCATGTCTCTTACCAGATCCCTTATGCTTTGGTCCACCTTTTCCACTTCCTCGCACTTTGTGCGCAGTATCGGATCGGGCACGGTGTTTATAGTAAGCAAAGCCAAAATTTTCTCCTTGTCTTTTTAAAACTAGGTTAGTCTGCCATTACTATTGCTAAAGAAGAAAAACCAGGTACAATGGTACATGTATTCCCGCGTAGCTCAGTTGGCAGAGCGTTCGACTGTTAATCGAAAAGTCGCCGGTTCAAGTCCAGCCGCGGGAGCTGATCCGCCCCGAGGGGCGGTTTTTTATTTTAGAGCCCGGCCTGAGTGGGGGAAACGAATCCCGTCTCTATCAAGACCTGCTTGAAGTTGTTTTCGTCCACCGTCACCGCAGGCACGGACTGCGAAGAAGGCAAAGCACCCTTTTCTTCCTTCATGCATGCCGCCGCCACCGCGGAAGCCAGCGCGGCCCTGTCTATAAGGCCCGTGGACCATTCCCTTGCGTTTACTACGTTTTGCAGGGCTGCGGAAAGCGCTCCGAACCCTATCAGGATGGGCCAGCTTTGGGCCTTCCTTTCCTTTACGAGGGCCTTCGCCACTTCCTTTTGGGCTTGGGGCCCCATAGCCAGGGAAGGGGCGGGAGGGGCCTGCTTTTTTACCGCCTTTTGCTGGGTACTGTCGGAAAGGGAAGTGTTGGCGTCGGCCACGGTTCCCTGGTAGCCCATATTCTTAAGCACTCCCCCTATCTGGGAGGCTACGAAATCATTGGAGGCAAGCACCGCTCCGATATTCGGGAGAAGGGAAGGCGGGATGGGTTCCTTCAGGGGGGCTAGGTATGAATTTTCCGTCTCCTTGGCCTGATCCATTATCTTTTTAAGATCTTTTTGCAAAGTCAGCTTCGTTGTGACGTCCACCATGAGGTCCTGCCAATTCCCCCCGTTCCACGCCGGATCGTAGATGAGCTTTTTTTCAAAATAAGGCGAAAGCTGCGACCACATTCCCTCGAAAATCTCATGGCAGTCCTGTTGGCTTTGCGGTAAAGAGGGGAGGGAAGGAAGAAGGATGAGCAGGGGGAAGGGGGTTATGGGGGTGAGCGGATAGTTTTTGATTTTTTCAAGAAGGGAAGAGGCTTCCATCTGCCCTATTTCATACATCGAGGGAAGAGAGATTGAAGTGGGGGAACCCGGAAGCGTGGTCACAAACGAGGCTCTGGAGGAAGAGAGCGCTTTTAAAAGGGGCGCGGAGGGAAGGGGGGAGAGAAGGTTTCCAAATTGCTGCCTTGAAGCCGCAGTCTGCCCTGCGGGAAAAACCACGTCTATCTCTCCCGCCTTGGACTTTTGCACATCCTCTATTTCCTGCTCTAAGTCCACTTCCTCCACGCTTATCTTCTGCTGCTCGAGTCCGTCTTTTTCCAGGCTCTTTTCCACCGCTTTCGCCACGTTTTGCCATGTGTTTACCGGAGAAAAGCTGTTTTGCCACGAAGGAATGTAGATGGAAACGGGTTTGTCTGGCTTGATGGAGTGGGCGGAAAGCTCGGGCTTAGGCCGCGCCTGGCCGCATCCGGCCAAAACAAGCACGCAGGCTCCGATTAAGGCCACTCCCACTTTTTTCAGCCGTCCATGAGCCATTTTTTATAAAGCTTTCCTCGAAAGATATTAATTTGAGCTCTGCAGGGTCTAATATTATTAGAAATCAAATACTACTTCATCTTAGTGGCTTTGTCGGGAGGTTTAATGAAAAAAGAGAGCGCCTCACCTCTGGTCTACGAGACCTCTCCTGGAGACAACCTGTTTTCCATCCTTCAAAAGCGGGCTGAAAGATTGCCCGACTCCGAATTTATAAAGTACAAAGACGAAGTCGGAAAATGGCAGTCTTTTTCAGCCGGGGAATTTCTGGATCTGGTTAAGTTGGTGGCCAGAGGGTTAATCTCCAAGGGCTTTAAAAAAGGGGACGTGCTGGCGATCCTTTCTTCCACCCGTTGGGAGTGGACGGCATTTGATTATGCCGCTTTAAGCATAGGGATGGTGGTCGTGCCCATATACCAGACCGATTCCCCCCTGCAGATCAAAGCCATCCTAAACGACACCGAAGCCAAGATTGTAATCGCAGAAGACAGGGAGCAGAAGGAGAAAATAAACGAAGTAAAGCCTGATCTGCCCTTTATGGATTCAGAATGGATGCTGGATGAAGGAGCCCTCGTCACTTTTTGCGAACTCGGAAAAGCGGTGGAGGAAGAAGAGTGGGAGAAGAGGGCTGAAGAAGTAAAAGAAACGGATCTGGCCACTATCGTTTACACTTCCGGATCCACGGGAGAGCCCAAAGGGGCCGAACTTACCCACGGCATGCTTTGTTGCAACGCCTACAGCATCTGCATGACGGTTCCCCAAATTTGCTATCAGGATTTCGGATGCTACCTCTGCTTCCTTCCTCTGGCCCACATCTTCGCCAGGGCCATGCAGTTTGCAGTCACGGCATGTTCCCTTTCCCTGGCCTTGGAAGGGGATACCAAAACGCTCCTGGACGACTTCAGAAAAGTCAACCCCACCCTGATTTTGGGAGTGCCAAGGGTATTTGAAAAGATTTACAATGCGGCCACCCAGAAGGCGGGGAAGGGGGCCAGCTCTTCAATTTTTAAAAAGTCCGTAAAGGCCGCGAAAGACTGGTCAAGGTACCAGCAGGACAAAACTCCCATCCCTTCCATGGTGGAATACAAGAAAAGGTTTTATTCAAAAGTCGTTTATAAAAAAATCCTGAAAGCCATGGGAAGCAGGGCAAGCTTCGCCGTAACGGGGGGAGCTCCCATAGACAAGGGCCTTTCCTCCTTCTTCAACGGCATGGGCCTTCCCCTTTTGGAAGGCTACGGCCTTACCGAAGCCTGCCCGTGCGTATTAAATCCCGTTGAAGGATACAAGGTGGGGAGCGCCGGCAAGCCCATAGCTTCATGCGCCGTGGCCATAAGCGAAGAAGATGAAGTGCTAATAAAGGGCCCCATGGTCTTCAAAGGCTACCATAACGATCCGGAACTTACGAAGAAAGTCATAGACGAAGAGGGTTGGTTCCATACGGGAGACCTTGGAGAGATAGACGAAGACGGCTTCCTCTTCATTACGGGAAGGAAAAAAGAGCTGATAATTACGGCCGGAGGGAAGAACGTGTATCCGGCCGTTTTGGAAACGGCTATGAAGACCTGCCCTTTGGTAGAAGAGTGCGCGCTTATAGGAGACAGAAAACCCTTCGTCTCAGCCCTAATCACTTTAAATCTTGAAGCGGTAAACGCATTTCTCTCCTCCAAAAACCTTCCAAAAGAAGATACTTTAAAGGAGGCTTCCCAGAACCCTCTGGTTTATAACTGCATTCTCAGGGCCGTAGACAAGGCCAACGAAAAAGTATCGAGAGCGGAATCCATAAGGAAATTCCTGATTTTGCCCTCTGAATTTAGCGTGGAAAACGGGCTTTTAACCCCATCCATGAAAATACGCAGAGAAGCCGTAGCCAAAAGGTTCAGAGGGGAAATAGAAAAGAAAATCTATTCGCGCTAAAACTTCCTGCGTTCCAAAATCTCGTCAACGATGCCGTAGTCTTTAGCCTCCTGGGCTGTGAGGATGGTATCAAGCTCTATGTCCTTGCCGATCTTTTCCTCGCTTTGTCCGGTGTGCTTGGCCAAGGTCTTTTCCAGCCACTTGCGCATCCTAAGCATTTCTTTTGCCTGAATTTCTATTTCGCTTGCTTTTCCGAAGCTCTCCCCCATGGCGGGCTGGTGTATGAGGACCCTGGCATTGGGGAGGATCAGCCTTTTCCCTTTGGCTCCGGCCGCCAAAATCACCGAAGCCGCGCTTGTAGCCTGACCCAGGCACACTGTAGACACGTCAGGCTTTACGTACTGCATGGTGTCGTAAATCGCGGTCATGGCGGTCATGGATCCCCCCGGGGAATTTATGTAGATGGTGATGTCTCGGTTGGGATCCTGGCTTTCAAGCACCAAAAGCTGGGCCATGATGTCGTCTGCGCTGGCATCGTCTACCTGCACGCCCATGAAGATTATTCTCTCTTCAAAAAGCCTTGAATAAGGATCGGCCCTTTTTACCCCGTAAGGGGTCCTCTCTTCAAATTCGGGAAGGATGTAGCGATCCTGGAAACTTTCAAACCCTCTAGGCTTCATATTCATCCTTCCAAATTGTCGGGAGAAGAAATCACGTGGTCCACAAATCCGTACTCCAAAGCCTGTTGGGCCGTAAACCAGTGGTCATAGGCGTTGTCTTCGTAGATTTGTTCCACGCTCTTGCCGGTTTGCCTGGCCGTAATTTCCGAGAGCGTTTTCTTCATATCCATAATCAGCTCCGCGTTTACGCGCACGTCCGTTTCCGTGCCCCCTATCCCCCCTGCGGGCTGATGCATCAAAACCCTGGCGTGAGAGGTTATGTACCTCTTCCCCTTGGTTCCGCTGGAAAGAAGGAACTGTCCCATGGAAGCAGCCATGCCTACCGCTACGGTGGCCACATCGGGGGCTACCAGCTGCATAGTGTCGTATATGGCCATCCCGGCCGTGATGGATCCCCCCGGGGAATTAATATAGAGCCAAATGTCCTGCTTAGGGTCCTGATGGGCGAGCATAAGCATTTCGGCGCAAATGACGTTCGCGTTCTCGTCTTTCACTTCCCCCGCCAGCCATATGATCCTGTTTTTGAGAAGCTGCCTGAATATGGGGTGCTCTCCGGGGAGCATCCCCTCATCCCCCTCGTTTAATTGTGACAAATTTTCTCCTATTTACCGGACTTTGCCGAGCTCTTTTTTGACTTGGAAGGCTTTTGGGGGGAGGAAGCCTCCCTTCCCGCTTCGTCGGCCTTCTTGGCCGCAAGGGAGGCTGCAGCCATGGATCTGGCTTCCCCCGTGGCTTTCTTTTCCCTCTCTTCTTCCTCTTCGTCTCCGAGGAAGGCGGAAAGGTCAAGCTTTTTCCCGTCCTCGTCTACAAAGTCTGCCTTCTTCATTCCCTCCACCATCGCCTTTTGGTGGCGGGCGGTGCTTATGGTCTCTTCCAGCTGGCCGTTTTTAATTACCATATTTATGAATTCCGGAAGCGGAATATTGAATTGCTGGGCAGTGATTCCCAGAAAGCGGGTAATGTCGCCTTCGGTAATTTCGACGTTCAAGTCGTCTGCGAGCTGATCCAAGACGATCTGCTCTTTCATGGCCTTTTCAAGCTCGGAAGTGATTTCGGCTTTCTGGGCCTTGGTGGCATCTTTTCCGAGCTTTGCTATCTGCTCGTCGGAAAGGCTTTTAATCATGTCCATGGGGAGGGGGATGTCGACTCCTTCAAGGTGATTCATGAAAGCCTCTTTTGCCGCGTTGGCTTTAAGCGCGTCCCTTCTGGCGCTAACCTGCTTTTTGATTGCCTCTTTAAGTTCGTCTACCGTGTCAAATTCCGAAGCCTCTTTTGCGAACTCGTCGTCGAGCTTGGGCAGTTCCTCCCTCTTGACGTCGTTTACTTTCACTTCGGCCCTGAGCTCTTTACCCTTGTTCTCTCCGCTCTTGGGCGTAAAGGTGAAGGTGGCTTCCTCACCCTTCCTCATTCCGCGCAATGCCTTGTCAAGGCCGGGAAGCTCGGAAGATCCTACCCTGTAGCTGGGCTCCCTTTTGGACTCTATCTCTTTGCCTGCGTCAAATACCTTGAGATCCATGTCGACGTAGTTGTCAGTCTTTATGAGGGCGGAAGTCTCAACGAGAGTGGAATAGTTGTGCCTTAGCTTGGTCAGGGCTTCATTAAGTTCCTTCTCTTCATCCACCTCGGGAACTTCGACTTTGATTTGCTCTCCGTCAATCTTGGGAAGCGTTATATCGGGCCTGATGACGACCTGAGCCTCGAAAGAGAGATCTTCTCCGGGTTTTTCGGGAAGCTTATTTATCGAAATTTTCGGAGCGTCTATGGGGCGGACTTCATTCTTATTTTCCTGAAGGGCTTTCTGGTAGAAGTTCTTCACTATGCCGTCTATGGCCCTGTCCAAGATGTAGCCGTAGCCTACTTTGGCATCAATCAACTTCGCCGGAACGTGCCCTTTCCTGAAGCCCGGAATCGAGATCCTGTGCGCAATTACGTCGCGTTCCTTGTTGATAAAGGGAGCCAGATCCTCCCCTGAAGCCGTTATATCTAATTGGACTTTCGTAGGATCTAGCCGATTGATGGTAACTTTCACTGTCAGCTCCGTTTTCTTCTGTCATTGACAACAAGTCAAAGCAATTATAAATTACTAGCTTCTATAACTTTAACTATTAAGCCCAACCTCCAGTCGTTTACTCCCTTGGATCTTAAGAACTTTTCGCAGTCCGAGCCCTCAGGCTCCATCCAGAAGTACTCCCTTAAAAGCCTGGGGCTTATTAAAAATACGGAAGGTATATCTATGGAGCGGGCGACTTTCTGCACCGCTTCCATCGCCCTTTCAAGGCGGGCGAGTTTGTCGGGGTGCCTTTTTTCCCAAATTTTCAAAGAGTTTGGAACCGCAGATCCCCGCTTGGAAGGGGAAGCCGCAGGCAGAGGAAGGCAAGAAGGCTTGAGTTCCATGGCCTTTTCCACCGCCTCTTTCCATATCTTCGGCTTTATGCGGCGCTGGCAGGGAATGTAATGGTCGAAAAGGCTGTCAAGTTCTCCCATCTTTTCCGCCCTCACCCTTTCTTCCGCTCCGGTTTCTTTAAACTCCTTCTCGTTTTTGGGTTTTTTAAGCGCGAGGGAGATTATCGTTTCATCCTTTAAAACCAGCCCCGGAGCCAAATCAAGCTCCATGGCTACTTGTTCCCTGGCTTGCCAAAGTTCCCTTACTATCGCCAGAGCCCGCCTGTCGGAACCTAAGGCATTGATATTGGAAACGCCCCTCCATGGATCCTTTCTCCTTTTTCCTTCAATGCCTTTTTGAAGAATTGTCGAAAATTCGTCTTCCGCCCATTGGCGCACCCCTTTTTCTTCAAGCTCCCTGTCTTGAATCTCTTCGATTTCCAGCAAAAACTCCACATCCAGCGCCGCATAATTCCTCCACGGTCTCGGAAGGGGGCGAAGGGACCAGTCGGCTGTAGCGAATTCTTTTTCCAGAGACAGCCCCAAAAAGCTCTCCGTGCACCTCGACAGCCCCATCCTTTCCATACCCAAAAACATGCAGGCTACCTGGGTGTCAAAAAGCGCAGGGGGGATTATCCCCATTTGGCAGAAAGCGGGAACGTCTTGAATGGAATCGTGAAGCACCCAACGGGGGGCGAGGTTTGAAAGCCTGGACAGATCGGCTCCAAGGGATGAAAGGGCGGGGGCGTCGAAAAGGAAGATGGGGGTGCCCCTTTTTTTCATTTGTATAAGGTAATTTTTATGCGAATAGCGGTACATCGCGGCTCTTTCCGCATCTACTGCTACCGGGCCCGGAGCCTTTTTGAGGGCAAAAAGCGCCTCTTCAAATCCAGAAAGGGAGTCCACCACCGGTGGAACTCCCCCTTTGGGCTCTTTAACTAAGGTGAAAGTTGGCATGATTCAGAAGATGGCCGAAGGCGTATCCTCCTCTCCTTTTGGATCCTGCTTTATTTTCGCCCTTTCTTCTTCGCTCCCGGATCCGGAAAGGGAATCCGATTCCCCCTCCTCATCCCAGGAACGGTTTTCTTCGTCCCATTTGCGATTGTCCTGAGCCGCTTTTTCAAGCGCGTGCCGGGCCTCTTCTTCGCTGTTATAGGGCCCCATCACATCGAACAGACTGGAGATGCGGCCGTATTCAACCTTGCCAGTTTTGATGTTAAAGTACCACTTTTTCTCTTCGCCAGGCCACATACGCCCTCCTCTTCACAGTCTTGATTTATTTACTCGAAGAAGTGCTGAGTGACAGGGATTTGCCTGTCGTGCCTGAGGGCCCGCAGGGAAACTTTCGGACCCATGGGGCACTGCCTTCTCTTCCACTCGGCTTTGTCTACAAGGCCTATGACCTTATCCACTACAGCCCTGTCAAATCCGGCAGCCAGCATTTCGGCCCTTCCCTGGTTTTCCTCAATGTAGGCGTAGAGGACGGAATCGAGGGTGTCGTAATCGGGAAGGGAGTCGGTATCCTTCTGTCCGGGATGCAGCTCGGCGCTTGGAGCTTTGCTCAGCATAGACTCGCTGATGCATCCGCCGTGTTCGTTTTTGAAGGCCGCAAGCTTGTAAACCCTGCTCTTGTAAATGTCGCAAATCGGGCTGTAGCCTCCTACGGAATCTCCGTACATGGTGAAGTATCCCGTGGCCATTTCAGACTTATTTGCGCAGTTGACTACCAGTCCCCCGTTCTGGTTTGAGTAGGACATGAGGATCATGCCGCGAATCCTTGAGTGCAGGTTCTCTTCGGCTTCTCCCTTGAATCCAAGCGTGTCGAAGGCGGAAATGAGGGAGGAGACGGGGATCTCTTCAAACTTGCATCCGAGCTTGGCGGCAAATTCCCTGGCGTCCTGGGCGGACTGGGAAGAAGTGCAGGAAGAGGGCATGAAGATGCAGGTGAGGTTCTCCTTGCCGATGGCGTCGGCGGCAATTTCGGCGCAAAGCGCGGAGTCTATCCCGCCGCTCAGGCCCACTATCGCCTTGTCGATTCCGTTCTTTTTGGCGTAATCTTTGAGGCCCAAAACCGAATTCGTGTAAACCTGCTCGTCCAAGCTTCCCAAAGGCCTGCAGACGTTCACATCCGCTTCCTTCGCTTCGTCTTCCGAAGTGGGGGAGGCTCCCAAATCCCAGAAGACGAGGTCTTCTGCAAATTGCCTGGCCTGGACGAAGAGCTTTCCTTTTCCGTCCATGACGAAGCTTCCTCCGTCAAAGACGAGATCGTCTTGGGCTCCCACCTGGTTTACATACATTACCGGGCAGCCAAGCTTCGTGCCCTTTTCCACCGCCAGGTCGTAGCGGGTCTTCATCTTGCCTTCGTTGTAAGGGCTTCCGTTTATGGAGACAAGAAGGTCGATTCCTTCTCCCCTCAGGTCCCCTACGGTTCCTCCCTCCCTCCAAATGTCTTCGCAAATGGCTACTCCGAATTTCTTGCCTAACAGCTCTACAGTTACCGGCTTGTCTCCGGGGGCGAAGAGGCGCAGTTCGTCAAACACTCCGTAAGTGGGAAGGAAGTGCTTGTCATAGGTGTCAAAAATCTCGCCGTCATGAAGTATAAAGAGGCGGTTGTGATCGGTAGCGTACCAAATCTTGCCCTTTTGGGCTTCAAGGGAGCCCAGGCCCAAAGAGCCCACGAAAACGTAGAGGTCTCCCAGGCCGTTGTCTTTCAGCGCCGCGGCCAGCTGGCGGCTGGCGTCAGAGGCCTGATAACGGAAGGAATTCTTAAAAACCAGATCGTCTATGGGGTATCCCGTAAGAGTCATTTCGGGGCATACCACTATGTCAGCATTCTTTGCTTTTGCTTTTTGGCAGGCCTTTATTACTTTTTCACAGTTGCCCGCTATGTCTCCGACAAAAGTGTCTATCTGAGCCATCGCGAAACGTATCGGTCTATTTTCTACAGCCATATCCATCTTCTTTCTGAACAGACAGATGCACCCTAACAGGTTGAAGTCAGCAAAAATGGCCGCCCTTCAGGTGTAGTACTGCATACTATATAACAAAAAAAGCCCGCAATTAATTTCCCAGAGCTTCAAAGGGGGCGAAAGAATAATTTCTAAATACCGCTTGGCCTTCCGCCAGGGACGAACTGCAGTCCAAATCGGCGCGGATTGACCAGTCCATATCCCCTTCGCTGTCCTTTATTATCTGCCTGCAGGGCCAGAATCCCTCTAGAGAAGCGGTAGGCTCTATTATGAAATACTTGTCGCTTCTCGCGTCTTGCGATATGTCGGCCGATTCATGCTGGGAATAAAATTCCTCCAGAGCTTCATCCCAAGCCCTTTCTCCCATCCCCCAGCGCGAATCCATATCTCCCAATTCTTCAAACCTGTCGGAAGCTATAAGCTCCACCCTTCTAAACAAGGCATTTCTCGCCATAAGGACGAGGCCCTTCCTCTGGGTCATCCAATCCTTTTCTTCTTCCTTCGGAGCGTCTTCCCCTTCTTCCTGGGCCAGGCTCCCTTCCTTTGCCCATTCATCCAGAAGGCTGGAATCCACTCCGTCTATCAAAAGGCCCAGCCATGAAGCGATCTCGGCCAGATGAGGGGTGTAGTACTCATCAGGAATCGTATGGACCAGCACTTTCCATGCGTCTGAAAGGTACCTGAGCAAAATGCCTTCCACCCGGGCTATGGAATAGCGCGAAACGTACTCGTTGAAATTGGAGCAGGTCTCAATCATGTCCCGGAGGATGGATTTGGGGCTAAGAGAGTAATCCTGGGCCCACGGCATTTCCCTTTTATACTCTTCAAAGCTTTCTTCCAGTCCGCTTTCCAAAGGCTTTGGGTATGTAACTTCCTCTATTCTTTCCATCCTCTCTTCCCATTCGACGCCCTCCGCCTTCATTTCCGCTATGGCCTCGTCTCTGGCCTTCCTCTCCTGGGCCCTGAGAATGGCGTCGGGGTCTTCCAATATGGATTCGACTATGGAAATCAAATCCAACTCATAAGAGGGGGAGTCGCGGTTTAGAAGGGGAAGGGCCGAGAAGAGGAAGGGGGAGAGGGGTTCGTTTAGGGCGAAGTTGTCCGGCACGTCGATCGTAGTCGAGTAAGATCCGTCGTTTGACAGCGTTATCACTCCGCTTTCTATCAGAGCGGAAAAAATGTCCTCGCATTGGAGAAGGAGTCGGCTTTTTTGAAGCTCAGTCTGTGCGGAAGAGGAGATCAAATCAAACAGCCTTTCTTTGGCGTTCCCCCCCTGCACGACTTCAGCCAAAGCCATGGAGTGGCTGACTTTCAAATGGGGAATGAGGGTTTCGCTGGGAGAAGAGGCCAGTTTTTCAAAGGTGTTTTTATCCCAGCCGGGACCCTGGGCCGGAGCCTGCTTCTTTTTCTTCTTCCCCCCTTTTTCCTTTCCTTCTTTCGCCTCGATTTCGTCGGGAGGGGCCTGGCAGACCACGAGCCCTTCTTTGTCGAATCCGCTTCTTCCCGCCCTTCCGGCTATCTGGCGAAATTCCCTCACCTTGAGCCTTCGGTCCTTAACTCCGTCCCACTTGGAAAGGGAAGTGAAAACCACGGTGTGTATTGGCACGTTGATCCCCACGCCCAAAGTGTCGGTTCCGCAAATCAAAGGCAGCTTCCCGCTCTGGGCGAGCTGCTCTACAAGGCGGCGGTACCTTGGAAGCATGCCGGCGTGGTGCACCCCCACTCCTGCGGAAAGGAGGCGCTTTAGGGTCTTCCCAAAGGAAGTCGTAAACTTAAATTCCTTTATCGCTTCCTTTACTTTTTCCCTTCGTTCTTTAGACACTATCCCGAAATTCACTAAGGACTCCGCGTCTTTTAAGGCCGCTTCCTGGGAAGTGTGGACGATGTAGACGGGGTCCAAGCCCTCTGAGACCAGATTCTGGGCGATCTTTTGTATGGGTTGCGCCTCGTATTCGTACTCCAAGGGCACCGGCCTAGGGGCGTCGGATATGTATTCGATTTCACGGTTCGTAGTGCGCCTGAGGGTGGAAATGATGGAAGAGGGATCGCCTAAGGTTGCGCTCATGAGGAGGAATTGGGCTTCGGGCATATCCAAAAGGGGCACCTGCCACGCCCACCCCCTCTGGGCGTCGCCGTAATAGTGGGCTTCGTCCATCACTACGCAGCAGTTGCCCTCGGCCTGGGCCCTAAGGGATTGATTGGCCAAAATTTCCGCCGTGCAGAAAATGATGGGGGCCGCGGGATCTATGGAAGTGTCTCCGGTAAGCATTCCCACAAACCCTTTTCCAAAGATCGAAAGGCCCTCAAAGAATTTCTCGTTTACAAGAGCCTTTATGGGAGCGGTGTAGTAAGTCTTTCTCCCCTCGCAAAGGGCCTGAAACATAAACCCGTAAGCCACGAGGGACTTCCCCGAGCCCGTGGGGGTGGTGAGCAAAAGGTGGGAATCGGAAAGAAGGGCGATAAGCGCCCTCTCCTGGTGCTCCCAGGGGGTTTTGCCCCCCATTTTCACCCACTCAAGGTACCTGTCTAAGATCTTCTCCTCGTCAAACTTCTCTCCCTTGATGGGCAAAAAGTAGGAGAGCTTTTCAGCCTCACTGCTCGTAATCTACCCCTGCCTCTTTCCTTTGAAGGGCCGTGATGGAAGAGGGGGCCCCCGTAAGCAGGTCTTTTCCTGCTCCAAACTTCGGGAAGGCTATAACCTCCCTTATGGTGTCTTTGCCCGTCAAAAGCTCTACGCACCTGTCCCAGCCGAAAGCTATGCCAGCGCAGGGGGGAGTGCCGTACTTTAGGGCCTCGAGAAGGAAGCCGAATTTTTCTTCCGCTTCCTTCTTTCCTATCCCCAGCACGTCAAACACCCTCTGTTGAACGTTTTGGTCGTGGATCCTGACCGATCCCCCTCCGATTTCGTTTCCGTTGCACACCATGTCGTAGGCGTCCGAAAGGACTGATCCCGGGTCATTGTCGAAAGTGTCTAGGTACTCCTCTTTCGGCATGGTGAAGGGGTGGTGTTCGCTGGTCCATGCGCCTTCCCCTACCGATACGTCGCCTTCGCTTTTGGCTTCGCTCGCCTTCTTGAAGAGGGGGAAATCCACCACCCAGAGGAACTTGTACTCCTTGGGATCGTACATATGGCACTTCTTCGCTATTTCCAGCCTTACCGCTCCCAGGAGCTTTTGACTGGCGGCCTTTTCTCCCGCCGCGAAGAACAGGGCGTCTCCGTCTTTCGCTCCGGAGGCGGCCATGATGCCGTCCCGCTCTTCCTGGGAGATGTTTTTCGCCACGGGCCCCAGAAGCTCTCCGTCCCTAAACACTATGTAAGCCAGCCCCTTGGCCCCCTTCTGCTTGGCCCAGTCCTGCCATGCGTCAAACTGGCGCCTGGGAAGGGCGGCTCCGCCGGGATAGACCACTGCCCCGACGTAGGGAGCCTGAAAGACCCTGAAGGGGGTGGACTTGAAGAAGGAAGTAAGATCTTTCAGCTTGTTTTCAAAGCGGATGTCGGGCTTGTCGGATCCGTATTCATCCATGGCCTGTTTCCACGGCATTTGCTCCAGAGTTCCCAGATCTATTCCGCCCACGGCCCATACTTTCCTCATTACCGCTTCGGCCATGGCCATAACGTCTTCTTTTCCGGCATAGCCCATCTCTATGTCGAGCTGGGTAAACTCGGGCTGGCGATCGGCCCTGAAGTCTTCGTCACGGTAGCACCTTGCAAACTGGTAGTACCTTTCCACCCCGCCTATCATAAGAAGCTGCTTTAAAAGCTGTGGGGACTGGGGAAGGGCGTACCAATTTCCGGGAGAAAGGCGGGCGGGAACCAGAAAGTCTCTCGCGCCCTCGGGGGTGGACTTAATCAGGGTGGGGGTTTCCACTTCCATAAAGCCCATGGAGTCCAAGGCCCCCCTTGCGGCCTTGGCCATGTCGGAGCGGGTCCTAAGCACTTTGCGCATGGAGGCCCTGCGCAAATCGAGGTATCGGTAGCGCAGCCTCGTCTCTTCGGAAGGAAGGTTCAGCTCCCCGCTGTTTTCAAGGGAGGTGGAGACCTGGAAGGGCAAGGTGGCGGCTTCGGAAACTATTTGGACTTTGGAGGCTTCCACTTCCACTTCCCCGTTGGCAAGCTTTGAATTTTCCTCCCCCTCGGGCCTCTTTCTTACTTTGCCTTCCACCTGTATTACGTCTTCGACCTTGATGGCGCGGGCCTGCTGTTCATCGTTGATTACTACCTGCACCAAACCCGAGGCGTCCCTGAGATCTATGAAGGTGACGCCTCCGTGATCGCGGATTCGGTCTACCCAGCCTATAAGGCGTACGCAGGATCCCAGCATGCTTTTGTCGATTTCGCTCACCGAGTGAGAGCGGTAATGGGTGCTAGTCACGACTCCTCCTGTCTTTCTATTCCCTCACAATGATATCCGCAGCGTACTTTGGATCGGGTTCCCATGAAAGCGGATCGGCTTTCTCCTGCCGGCCCGTGCGGATGTCTTTGACTTCGGATCCCTGGCTTGTGACAAACCAAACGTAGGGGATGAGAAGCCTGTCCGCCCTCTTTATCTGAGACCCTATTTTGGCCGCGCTGGGCGAAACTTCGCAGGCGATTTTTCTTTTTCTAAGCGCCTTTGCCACTTCGTCACTCCTCCACCTCTCTTCCTCGTTCCATACTGCTACGAGGACCGCGGCAGGAGAGACCCTGTCGGCTTTGGCTTTAGTGAAAAGGTAGGAAAGAAGGCGGGAGACCCCTATGCTCATCCCCACTCCCGGGTAAGACTGCTTTTGAGTTTTTATAAGCCTTTCGTACCTTCCCCCGGAACAAATAGAGCCTAAAGAGGGATCGTCATCCAAAAAAGTTTCGTACACGCATCCCGTGTAGTAATCCAGGCCCCGGGCTATGGAGCAGTCTATGCACGCCCCTTCGAATCCGGAACGGACAAGGGCCTGAAGGACGGCTTCGGCGTCCCTCACCCCTTCTTTCATGAGATCCCTTTCTTCAGATCCTTCGCCAACATCCCAGCGGGCGCAGATTTCTTCAATCTTTTTCTCAAAAACGAAAGGATCCTTTTCCTTAATTTCCGCCAGCTCTATGCAGGCCAGGCTCCTTTCCTCCCCCGCCACTTCTTTCAAAATTTCCCGGGTTTTTTCGGCCCCGAGCTTGTCTAGCTTGTCTATGCGCCTTAAGGTCTCTTCTATTTCTTCTATCCCTATAGCCCTGTAAAACCCTTCGGAAAGTTTGCGGTTGTTTATGTGAATGGAAAATGAGCCCAAACCCAGGGGGGAAAGGGATCTAAGCGTATCGCACATGGCCATGGGCACTTCGTATTCAAAATGCCCGGGAAGCTCCCCCTGGGAGACGATGTCGATATCGGCCTGGTAAAACTCGCGGTATCTCCCGTTTTGGGGCCGCTCCCCCCTCCACACTTTCTGTATCTGGTAGCGCCTGAAGGGAAACAGGAGCTCTCCGCGCCTTTCCAGAACGTACCTGGAGAGCGGGAGCGTCAGATCGAAGTGAAGGCCCAGGTTCTCTTCGCCGCTTCCCTCCTTGGAGAGCCTGTAGATTTCCTTGCCGTCGCCTTTTTTAATGAGGCTTTCATAAGATTCCACGCCGCAGGTTTCAATATTTATAAATCCGTGCAGCCTGAAGCTTTCCTCTATCTTCTCTATAACCCTTTTTTCTATGAGTCTTTGTTCGGGCGACCACTCGGGAAAACCCGATATAGAGTAGGAAGTTGGCATATCTATATATTAAGCAGCTATTCATATAAGAATCGGGCTGCTTTTAGGAAATTCAAAGCCAGAAAGTGAAAAAACGGCGTCACTTTCCCATTTTCTCTATAATGAAAGGTATATCGTCTTCCAAATTAACAAGGAGCAAATATGAACGCGCCTGACAAATCCGATGAAACGCAAGTTTCTTCCACGCCGAGTCCGGCTCAGGTGGCAAAACAGGCCGCAACTTCAGCCCTCCACTTCTCTCCCGAAGCCATAAAGGACGCTGAAAAGTGGGGACACGTGGAAGGGGAAACGGTTTACGTAGACGATGGAGGCGAAAACAGGGAAGTAGGTCCGGCCAGCTCCCCGGACCCCCTGGCTTTTTACGTTTCAAGATATCTTAGGCTCATGGACAAAATCAAGGCCTTCTCCGCCTCATTGGATGAGGGGGATTTGAAGAACCGCGATATCTTCGCCAAGCTGAAAGAACTGTCTGCCACCATGAAGGATCCCAAGGCCGTAGGCGATATGCAGGCTTTGCGCAGCGCGTTCGACTCTGCAAAAGCCAAGGCCGATTCGATAATTGAAGAAAACAGGCAAAAATACTCCGAAGCCATTGCAAAGAGCGTTGCGGCCCACCAAAAGATAGCAGAGCAGGCGGAAGCCCTCGCCTCCTCCATAAACGGATCTACAAACTGGAAGCAAATGAGCCAGCAGTTCCAAGATCTCTTTGACGAGTGGAAAGCCGCTCAAGCTTCCGACGTAAAGGGAGCCAACAAAGAAGTGGAAGCCCTATGGACCCGCTTCGCGGCAGCCAGATCGGAATTTAACCGCAAGCGCAAGGAATGGGTGAAGGCCAAGATCGCCAAGAAGAACGAAGCCAAAGCCGCAAAGGAAAAGATAGTGGAGCAGGCGGAAGCCCTCGCCTCCTCTACGGACTGGGCTTCCGCCTCCAAGGCCTACGGCAGGCTTATGGACGAATGGAAAAAGGCCGGAAAAGCTTCAAGGGAAGACGACGACGCCTTATGGGAGAGGTTTAAGGCCGCTTCCGATCGCTTCTACAATTCAAGAGACAGACAAGGGGAAGAAATGGAAGAAGATGAGAAAAAGAACCTGGAAGCTAAAAGAGAGCTGCTAAAGCAGGCGGAAAAGCTAGTTCCCATCAAATCCAGCGACGACATCAAAGAAGTAAAGCACAAGCTGGAAGCCATAGAGAAGGAATGGGATTCGATAGGCAGAGTCCCCAGAGCTGAAATGCGCAGGTGCGAAGAGAGGCTCAAGAAAGTCGAAGACCAGGTGGAAGCCAGCGAGAGGATGGAGTGGAAGAGGACGGATCCGCGCCCCGTCGAAAGAAAGCAGCTTCTAATCGACCAGCTGACCTCCAAGATAAAGATGCTGGACGAAGACATCAGCAAGGCCCAAGGAGACGAAAAGAACAAGCTGGAAGAAGAAAAGAAGGAAAAGGAAGTGTGGCTCAAGACCCTTCAGGACATGAAGGACTAGCCTCCCACCCTTTTTACCCCTATCACTCCCTCGACTTGTTCGAGGGATTTTATTACCAGCTCCAGTTGCGGGAAGTCCCGGAATTTAAAGGAAAAATAGGCTGAGACGAGGTTGGCCGCGACTTTCTGTCTGGAGGAAGACAAATCCACGCAAGCATTTGAAATGGCCAGGGAAAGATCCACCAAAAGGGCCTGGCGATCCAAAGCCAGAACTTCGATTTCGGCTTCAAATTCCCCTTTCTCCCCTTTCCACTGGGCGTCCACGATTTTCCCGGGGTTTTCTTCGCTTAGCCTTACGAAGTCAGGGCAGCGGGTGGAATGGATGCGGACGCCGCGGAAATTGGTGATAAAGCCCGCTATCTGATCCCCCGGGACGGGTTTGCAGCATCTGGCGAGTTCTATCCTTTCCCCTTTCTCCACTCCTTTGACGGTTACGGAGTATTTTTCAGATTCGCTCCCCTCCCCGCTCGCTTTGCTTCTGAAAACCGCCCTGGATACCGCAAAACAGGAAATTTTCCCATTTCCCACTGCATAGTAAAGCTGCTGAAGGGTGGAAAAACCCAGAGCCGATGAGGCGTGGACGAGGGAAGGCAAAGAAAAGGGGATGCCGCGATCCAGCATGTAAGCCATAAGGGCCTTTTTTCCCTTTTGGGCGGCCTCAAGATTTTTTTCCTGCGAAAGGAACCTCTTTATTTTGTTTTTGGCTTTGGGTGTAATCACGAAAGAAAGCCATTCGTAAGAGGGTCCGGAAGATCCCGACTGGGAAGTCAGAATTTCCACGCAGTCTCCGGATTTCAATTTGGATGAGAGGCTGGAAGGAATACCGTTGATTTTGGCTCCTACAGCCCTATTCCCGATTTCGGTGTGTACGGCATAGGCAAAATCAAGCGGACAAGCCCCTTCCGGAAGAAAGATAGTCTCCCCTTTAGGCGTAAAGATCGAGATTTCTTCCGAGGTCAAATCGCTTTTAAGGGCCGGAAGGATTTCAGAGGGGTCCTGAAGATCTTTTACCCAGTTTGCCATCCTCCCCACCCACTCAGGAGATCCGAAATCTTCCTTCTCTTTGTATTTCCAATGGGCGGCTATGCCGTACTCGTCTTCCTTGTGCATTTCTTCTGTGCGGATTTGGATCTCTATTTCTTGTCCGCCGTCGCCAAGAATGGTGGTATGGAGGGCCTGGTAAAGGTTGGACTTGGGCATGGCTATATAATCCTTGAAACGTCCGGGGACGGGTAGCCATTTTTCATGAATAATTCCCAAAGCCCGGTAGCAGTTCTGGGGGGAATCCACAACGACCCTTATTCCCACAAAATCGTAAATCCTGTCGAAATTCTTCTTAAGAAGCACGATTTTCCTGTAAATGCTGAAGTAGCTTTTCAACCTGCCTGTGATTTTTGCCTTTATTCCATATGACTTCAAGGAGGCTTTGACCTCTCCCATCATCTTTTCAAGGTACTCGTCTCTGACCCCGGCCCTGGCCCCCACCATTTCCACGACTTTTTTGTAAATCTTAGGATCCAGGTACTTAAAGGAAAGCTCTTCCAGCTCGGACTTTACTATCCCCATGCCGAGCCTGTCTGCCAAAGGCACGTAGATGTCAAGGGTCTCTCCGGCCTTCTTGGCGGCTTTTTTCGGAGGCATGAAGCGCCAGGTCCTGGCATTGTAAAGGCGATCGGCAAGCTTTACTACCCCCACCCTCACGTCCTGCTGCATGGCCAAAATCAGCTTCCTTATGGTTTCGGCGTTTGAAAGCTCTTTGCTGATTAAGGAAAGCTTGGTCACTCCCTCTACAAGGGAAGCGGTTTCTCCAAATTGTCTTCTGCACTCTTCCAGGGAGTAGTCGGTGTCCTCTACAGTGTCGTGCAAAAGGCCCGCCATCACCACTTGCCGGTCCGAACCCAAATCGGCCAAAATCTGGGCAACGCCCAAAGGATGGGATATATAGGGTTCGCCCGAGGCCCGAAACTGGCCTTCATGCTTTTCCTTGGCCACCTTCCACGCTTCTTCTATAGGCCCCACTTCGTCTTTGGGATGGTGGAAGGAAAAGGACTTGAGGACGGGGGCGAGAAGATCAAAGGGATCCTGGGAAATTTCGGCCCCCAGGGCCTTGGAAGGGGGAAGCGATTTTATGGGAAGCTTTTTCAAGCTAAACTCCAGTGGATCCAAATCCTTCCTCTCCCCTGTCGGAAAGAGGAAGGTAGTCGGAAAGGGAAAACTCCATCTTTTCAGCCCTCAAGGCCATAAACTGGGCAATCCTTTCGCCGCGGAAAAATTCCTGCCTTTCTCTGGAAAAGTTTATGAGGGCAACTTTAATCTCCCCCCTGTATCCGCTGTCTATAAGGCCGGGGGCGTTTACAACCGTCACTCCCCTTCTCAGCGAAATTCCGGATCTGGGCAACACCAGCCCTGCCCACCCTTCGGGGAGCGCTATCTTAATTCCGCAGGGGACCGCTTTTCTTTCCATAAACTCCAGAGAAAAGTCTTCCCTGCACCTCAGATCCACCGCCGCATCAGTTAAATGGGCGTAAGAGGGAAGGAGATCTTCGCACCCTTCCAGGGCAACAATCTTAATTCCTACCATCGTTTCCGCTTACGCGCACTCTTTGCATACGGGCTTTTTGCCCTCCATCCTGCCAAGCTGGCTTTTATGCTTCACCAGGTAGCATACGGAGCACACAAATTCATCTTCCTGGACGGGCATTGCCGCGGGGAGGGCCTCTTTTTCCTCTTCCCTTTCCTCTCCGCTTTCGCTTGGCAGCTCCTCTTCTTTGGCCAGCATTTGTTCGTCTTCGTCTATTTCATCCTCGTCAAAATCGGGAATGGGGGCCGGAGCTATAAATTCATCGGTTTGTTCGGGATAAAGGTCCAAATCGTCTTGTGACAAAGTATCCTCCTAAAATGCGTATCAACTAAATGTCTTAATTATACGGTAGATTGCCGTCTTAGGCATCAGGCCTGCTGAGAGAAGGGAAATAAAATAGGATAGGTTTAGAAGAGCAAGGGGAGAAGAGAAAAATGAGAAAGGCATCCTTTGACCGGGTGGATGAAGAAGGGAATATAATACTTTCGCTCGATGGAGAGCCGATAATCCTGGAGGCTTCCGATCACATAGAAGATGCCCTGCTTTCCTCGCGCAAGATCAAGGCCCAGGCGGGAGCCCAAAAGCGGCTTTCCCCTCTCCCAATCTCCCAAATACAGAATATGGTCAGATCCGGAAAAGACGTAAATCAGATATCCGAAGAGCTTCAAGTAGACCAGGACTTTATAGCCCGGATAGCGGCTTCTGTGGAAGACGAAAAAAGGACCGCCATCCATCAATTCCGTTCCAGTTTTTACCAAAAGTCCCCTCTGGGCAAAGAAAGGATTTCAGAAATTATTTCCCATGCCTTTGCCCGTCTCGGGGTCAAAGGAAAAGAAATCAAATGGAGCGCTTCGCGAGATGGAAGGGGGCCGTGGAAAATAACGGCTCAGTTTGAAAGGGATGGAAAAAAATGGGAAGCGGCGTGGGCGTGGAACCTTCGCGACAATTCCATTTCCTCATTGAATGACGAAGCCAAATACCTTTTGGGAGATGACTCAAAACCGGTCCCTTTCCCGACCCCCAAGAAGCCAAACCTTCCTCCTCTCCCTTCGCCTAAAAACCCCAAAGAAGCGAATTTGGAAGAAGAGGCTCCCGCTAAAAACGCGCCTCTGAAAGAAGATAAAAGCGATAAGGGCGCGGAGGAGGCGGAAGAAGAAGGGGCCCAGGAAGTGGAGACGGAGTTAGTGGATCCTTGCGAAAACCAGGCCCCTCGGATCGCCTTCCAGCCCAAAGGCAAGATGCAAAGGAAAGGCGTGCCTTCATGGGACGACATCCTCTTTGGGGGAGGGGTCACTTCACCACGGCAATCAGAGGAATCCTAGCCTCAGCCTGAGTCCATGAGCCGTGCACTCCCGGCATTTCTATATCTTTTCCGCCCAGTCCGTCCAACAGGGCTTCACCTTTGAAGCACACTATTACGTCCCCCAGATATGCCCCGCTTTCGGGAGAGAGGGGCCCGAAAACTCCGCGTTCCACCGCCTGGCGCTTGTCAAAGGCCATGGCCCAGCCCCTAAAATACCTTTCCCACTCTTCCGCCTTCAGCCGCGGATCCTGACCCTCTTCCAGATAGAGCATCACATCCCTTTGCTCTCCTGCCACCAGCCTTACTCCATCCATCAGTTTTTTGGGCAAAGCGGAAAAATTAAAAGACTTGCGCCTTTCCACCATTCCGTGATCGGCGCATATCACCAGCAGAGTGCCTTTTTTGGCCGCCTCAAAAGCCGATTTTATCTCCAAATCCGCTTCCTCCAGAGCTTGCTTCCACTCCCCGCTTTGGCATCCGAATTTATGCCCTGCCTTATCTACGGAAGGAATGTAAAAGTAGGTGAGATCGAAGTCAAAAGTAAGAGAGCCGGCCATTTTAGCCGCGGCCACCGGATTTTTTTCCACAAAATAGCGGCTTCCGTCAAGAGCGGCCAAGGTTAAAGGGGAAGCGTCGAACTTTTTCTCTCCCACCGTGGCCACCTTTTTTCCGCGCATGCTCAAAAGGGAAAAGAGCGTGGGCTCCTTTTGAACTTCTTTTGGATTTGGAGCGTCTCTGAAACTGATCATTTGAGAAATCCGGCCGGTGAAAGGGTTGATCTGGGTATAGCCGAAAATGGATGTCAAACCAGGACAGGTTCCCGTCCCCATGGAAGAAATGGCAGCTGCGGTAGTGGTGGGAAAACAACTTAAAAAGGGGGAGTTGCGAAAGAAGCTTCTGATGGATCGCAAAAAGGGGGCGTATCCCAAATTGTTTAAAAGGTTGAAGTAACCCAGCCCGTCAACGAAGATAAACAGGCAAGAAGAACAGTAGGGCAGATCCAGCCTCTCCCTGCACTCTTCCGGGCTTTTATAGAGAGCCGTAGGGCAAGGGGCGCCCAAGCTTGCCGATATCGCAGGCAAAATGGCGGGAAGATGCCTGTAAATATCAGAAAAAGGAAGCTCCTGGCACCACTGTTCTTCCATCATTTCCCCTTTCAATACTCCATCTATGATATAAAAAATGCGCGGCGTGGCCGCGCAGACTCAAAAGCAAAAAGCTTTTCAGGCCTTCTGCTTCTTTGCGTCGAGATTCTCCTCAATCTCTTCCAAGCTCTTTCCGCGGGTTTCCGGAACCATGTACTTTACGAAGAAGATCGAAAGTATTGCAAAGGCGCAAAATATCCCGAAGGGTCCTGCGATATTGTTGTGGAAGCCTACCAAAAGGATGGTGAAGAACTGGGAAACGATGAAGTCGCCTATCCAGTTGGCAGCCGAACCTATGGAAGTTCCAAGGCCCCTGACTTTCAGCGGGAAGATTTCGCTTATCATAATCCAGCATATCGGTCCCCATGAAACTGCGAACCCTATGATGAAGAGGGCGATGAAGATCATGGTGGCTATTGCGCTTCCCATGCTGTGTACGCCCAAAGTCAGCGTCAGGATAATGAGGATTATAAAGGAAATGGCCATCTCGATAGAGCCGAAAATAAGCAGGGACTTCCTGTTGAAGCGGTTCATAATGCCGAGGGCGACAATGGTGGAAATTACGTTTATAGCTCCGATTCCCACGGAAATCCAAATGGAATTGGCGCTCGAGAAGTGGAAAGCGGACTGGAAGATCTTGGGGACGAAGTAAATGACGGCATTTATTCCCACCAACTGCTGGAAGAACATGAGAAGTATTGCCACAAGCACGCTTTTTCCGGAGATTGAGAAAAGCTCCTTGAAAGTGCCTTTGCCTTCGGACTTTGCCAAAACGGCCTGTATTTCGGCTATTTCCTCAGATCCGTCCCTCTTCAGCCTTCTTTCCAGAATCTTTCTTGCCAGCTCCACCTTTCCGGCCTTTATAAGGTAACGGGGGCTTTCGGGAAGGGCGATAGATCCTATCATTAAAGCTGCGGCGGGAAGAAGTTCGGAACCCAGCATCCACCTCCAGTCTGCCAGGCCCCCTATGTTGTGGTTTAAAAACAGAAGGTTTGCAAAGTAAGCGACTTCGATTCCAATGGTTATCATGAGCTGGAACATGGAGGCGACAGATCCCCTGTGATCCTTATCTGCAAGTTCCACAAGGTAAGTGGGAGTGAGGGAAGAAGCCGCGCCTATTGCAAAGCCCAAGACAATCCTCGCTATGCTCATTTCCGCAAAATTTTGGGAAAACATGCAGAAGAATCCGCCCGCTATGAAGAGAAGCGCTGCAATCATAAACAGCTTTTTTCTTCCAAACCTGTCAGCCAGCCCCCCTATAGCCAAAGCTCCCACCATGGAGCCTATAAGGACGCTTGCAGTTATAAATCCGAGCTGTGCAGCATTCAGCCTCCAGTCATTTTGGATGATTGGGCCTGCACCTGAAATAATGCCTGTGTCATAGCCAAATAAAAGGCCGCCAAGGCCGCCTACGGTGTAGAGGCCCCAAGGCATAGACGCGCGCTGATCTGACATACGCTCCATTCCCCTTTGAATGAGTGCAACTAGATTGATAAAGATTGATTATATATGACAGGCCGAAACTATAAAAGATTTAATACCTGAATGCACTTATTGCGGAATGGCCACATAATTTGAAGAAGATTTTAGAATCGGGATTGTGGAGGCCATCCACGGAAAGACCCATGCGAAAAGCAACGCTATAAAGCAGAGAAGGCCCAACACCAGCAATACCCACCTTATAGCCCTCACTCCCGGATTTATCCAACGCAAAGAAGAATAAATGCTGTAGGGCTTATTGATTAGTTTCCCTTCCATATCCTTTCTCGCGCTGGGCCATCTCCATGTGACCGCCGCCGATACAAAAACTATCAGCCATGCCGCCAGAAGGAAGTAAAAGATGGAGCTGACGGGGGGGATGGAAGCCGCCCAGCTGTTAAAGGAAGCGGGAAAAGTGATCTTCCCCCCGGAGCCTTCCTGGGCAAGGGCGGCGGGGATGCCGTCCTTAACGTAGGCCCAATACTTGAATTTCGCATACACTATCCACCGATGCGTCGGAATGCCGTAGCGGGGGGTGCAGGTAGTTAAAGTCATCAGGCGCTCTGTGGGAGTAGCTCCGGGCTTATTTGGAACCGGATCTATGACCTGGGTTTGTGAGGGAAGGACTATCTGGTAGCTCTGATAGGTGTAAATGTACCAGTATTGCGTAGTGCGGATTATAATTTCGTCACCGGTTTTAAACCGCGCCACATCCCCCAGCGGAGCTCCGTATCCCTCCCTGTGGCCAGCCAGGCCCACGTTTCCTATCGCGCCGAACATAGGGGTGGATTCGTAATGCCCCAGGCCGTGCCTGTCTAGCTGAACAAGGGTGGTGCCCTGAACGATGAGCCTTTTGTATTGCGATCCAAAGCAAGGGATGTAAATTTCGCCCAGAATGGCTCCCGGGGTTTTCAAATTGGGGAGCACCGGAGGGGCTCCCGACTGAGGAGTGGCAATCTTGTATCCGTCTCCCCCGCTTCCCGGAGTCTCCCAGCTGACGGTATTGAATTCGTGAGTCTGTATTCGCTCGGAAATGACTCCGGTCCATCCAATCTGCCAAATGGCATAGAGTATGCATAAGGCAGCCAGAGTGAGAAGGATCTCCCCTATCACTCCGGCAGTCGTAAAGACCCTCTTCCTTTTTCCGCGATGTCTGGATTTAGCCTTAATAGCGCGCCTCCATCACAATTTACACGTGAATCATACGAATTGACTACACTATATAAAGATACTAAGGAGGTTTATGGAAAACGAGGAAGAGGACAGGTCCGAAGAGGGCGCAAAAGAGGAGGGCCAAGAGAAAAAAAAGCCCGAATTTGACAAGGTGGAAGCCCTCCTGAACCCGGATGCCTCCTCTCAGGATATGCCTGCAAGCATCCGAAGGCTTATGGAAAGGCAAGAGGATAACGACAAGCGCATCAAAAAAGCCATAAAGAAGACCAAGACCAACCCCAAGTGGTTTGTTCCCATTTTTGCAGCTCTATTAGTAATAGGCTTGGCGTGGGTAGTGGTCAATTACGTTACCTCCGGGAAATACCCCATACCCGCCATCAGAAACTGGAATCTGCTCATAGGATTTGGCCTGATGTTTATAGGGTTTGTCATGACTATGTGGTGGAAATAGGGCGGAGTCGGGATTTCTTCATTAGAATTTATTAGGATCTATATAAAACCATCCGCACCAAGGAGGAGGTAGGCGATGAAGTCAGGTTTTTGGAAGTTTCTAGCCATTGTATTTGGCGCTCTGCTTGCAGCAGTTTTGGGACGTTACCTCTATGCTCAAAAGCATCCGAAAAACGATCCGTGGGAGGAATCTTGGGAGAACAGCTCCTCGCCTGTAGATTTGGGGCTCGATGAAGATTCAGATGAAGCCGACGAAGACGAATCCAACAAGGACGAGGAAAAGGCCTGAGGCGCCTGATTTTTTCCTGACTCCCTCGGAATTTAAAACATGCGTGTCCGGACTTGAGGTCGGGGGTATTGAATCGCTTTCCGGCTCTCTTGTGGAGAAGGCCGTCAGATTCTGCGTCTCCCTCCTGGGCGAGAAATGCCCCGGAGAGAGTCTGGAAATCAGAGTCGTGCCGTTTGCCGCCTGCAAAGTATTGAAGGGTTCTAAGCCGGATCCGCATAATTTAGTGCCTCCTGATTTTCTAGAGATGGATCCTGAAGTTTTTTTGGAACTTTCTTTCGGGCTTAAAAGCTGGAACGAGGCTGAAAGGGATTTGAATCTTTCCCCTTTATCCCGCGCAGCGGAGCTTAAGCCCTTCTTTCCTCTCCTCTCCGTGGAGAAATAACAGTGCAAGATTCCAAACCCCGCGAGGATGATTCCGACAATCTTGAAACCAGGGAGAATTCTGTCTATACAGACGACTACCAGACGGAAGACGCCTTTTCGCAAATCCCTGTCCTAAATGAGTTTGTGGAAGAAGAAACCCAGGAAATATCTTCCGTTCCGCCCCTGCCGGGGCGCGCGGAACACGCAACGCCTCCGGAGGAAGCTTTTCCAGCTATAGAGAAGTTCAAAACTCTCAGGGAGCCGCCCAAAAAACAGGCTAAGGTCCGCAAGAATAAAAAAACGGGTACGGGTGAAAGGACGAAGATATTCGAGCCCTTAAAGGGGCTCTTTAGGCTGACGGCCAAAGTTCCTTTGAGGTCTTTGGCAAGTTTCATTAAAAAATCCTCGCGGGAAGTCATTTTCATATCCCTGGGAACAGTTCTTCTCTCGGCCTGCCTGGTAATCCTAGGGTTTATAAGCCTGCACGTATAGATTGGACTTAAATGATATCTGCAGAAGAAGTTACGCGCGAAGAGTTTGACGAAATTGCCAGAAAAGCGAATATCTCCCTTCCGATAGAGCAGACTACCTATTGGATAAAATACCAGTCGCATATAGAGGGCAGATCCCAATGGAGGAACCGGGAAGGCGGGGGAAACTTAGTTTTTAAAAATGAAGACCGCATAATGGCCATAGGCGTATTTTTGGAATTTGAAACGCATGGATACAGATATCTCGTGTGCCAGCACGGCCCCATATGGATAGGCGAATACTCTTTGGAAGACGAAGAGAACCTGGCAAGAGTGCTTTCCGGATTTGTAAGAAAGACGGATAAAAGCATAGTTTTCGCCAGGATTTCCCTCAGGGACCAAATTCCAGAAAGCGCGCCAATCCTTTCTACCGTGACATACGACTCGACGGTCGTAGTGAAACTTCACGAGGATCCGGAACAGATACTTGCGGAAATGAAGCCCAGGGGAAGGAGGGACGTAAGAAAATCGGAAAGGGAATGCAAGGCGGAATGCGCAGACGAAACTAAGATGGCTTACGGAGATTTTTCCCCTTACTACCCCGTGATGGAAGAAACCGCCAAAAGAGACGGATTTATACCTATGCCTTCCAAAAACTACGAAGAAATGCTCACCATCCTTGGCTATGACCACTGCAGGCTTTTTGCGGCACGCGAGGATGGGGAAGTCAAGGCATGGTCGATAATAACTTTGAACTCAGGGTTGGCGGTAAGGTATTACGCGGCCATGAAAACCAGCGCAATGAGAATGCACGTGACAGACAAGCTCCTCTTTACGGAGTGCTGCGTTCTTGGAAAGCAGGGCGTAGACAGGTACGACCTTATGGGTATAGGAAGCGACTTCTCGCCTACATTGAAGGGCCTAAACGAATTTAAAACGAAATTCAGTAAAGACGTGGAAGAAGTCCCTCCCAGCCGCGACATCCCTATACACAAGACTTTCTACAACGCCCTAAGGGCGGCGAAAAAGCTTAAAAATAAAATTTGATTATCGGGATTTAAAATCCGCAAGCCTCCTTGTTTTCCTTCATTCCCTCTATGCATATGCCCACTACTTCATCCAACGGCATCCCCAGCATTTGGCATCCCTGCAGAATGTGATCCCTGTCGATTTTGGCTGAAAAGCGCTTGTCCTTAAATTTTTTAATTACGGACTTTGTCGTGCAGTCGTCGATTGATTTTGAAGGGTAGACAAGGCAGGTGGCGTTTATGAGGCCCGAAAGCTCGTCTACCGTAAACAGGGATTTTTCCATATCCGTTTCAGGCTTTTCTTCCGTCCTGTCTCCCCATGCGTGGCACAGCATCGCCCGAATATAGAGAGGATCTATCCCCTTCTCTTCCATGATTTCTTTGGCCTTCAGGCAGTGCTGATCCGGGTACATTTCATAATCCAAGTCATGGAGCATCCCGGCAATCTCCCAAGGCTCTTCTTCTTGCCCAAAATGCCTTGCCATGGCCTGCATGCAGGCTTCGACCTGTCTGGCATGCTTTCTAAGAGCGGGACCTTTGGTGTATTCGCATAAAAGCTCCCAGGCTTTAGGCTCAGTCAACTCCGCCATATTCACCTCACAAACAGCAAATCTTTGGAAGGGCAAAAAGGCCCATCCCTTCCTCATAGGGCATTTTATTATTAAAAGGCTACGGATGGATAAAACGCCTGCACGGCTTCTGAAAAAAGCCAACGCTGGAAGCGTTTAAAACGCGAAAAGGCGGAAGGTCTCTCCTCCGCCCATAGCCCGGCCTGTGGGGCCTTCCGGCTTATTTCAAGAGCGGACGACGGGAATCGAACCCGCCTCTGAAGCTTGGGAAGCTTCCATTCTACCGATGAACTACGTCCGCCGCAGTATATAAAATCCCCGCCTATTTTCAAAAGAGTCAAAACGAAATTTAAAAATAGACAGTTACAATCAGAGATTATACCGATGTATTTTTTATTAGGCAAGAGATGAAATTCTCCTCATTTCTCCCGCCGATTTTACTTTTACGCTTCTCTTGTTGTCGGGCTTTCCCAAAGCCGCCTCATACCTTTCCAAAACAAACCAACCCGCTTTTCCGCTAAACATGACATTGCGGCCGTTTAAAAAGGCCTCCATAGGGGAATCGTCGATCTCCTTTTGTCCCGATTCCTTCCAGTCCGAAAGAATCATGTCCACGGTCTGGGAGGCGTCGGCTTTGGTGGATCCTATCAATCCGTTGCATCCTCTCTTCGCCCACCCGGAAACGTAGATCTTGGGTTTCACCCTGCCTTCATTATTGGCTATAACGCCTTTGGATTCGTCAAAAGGGATTCCTTCTAGCTTCTTTGATCTCCATCCCACGGCGCTTACGCAAAGGTTTGTCCTAAGACAGAAATCCGCGCTTTTCTTTCCCCCTATATTTCTCGATATTTCTATTGCTTCCAATTTTTTTTCGGGCGCGAAAAGGGAAGAGACGGAAGAGGAAAAATGCATATAGCTTTTCTTTTTATTTTCGGGTCCCGAAGTTTCAAGCTCGTTTTTTATTTCTCTTGCGGTTCTTTCTTGCGGATCAAACTTTTCCAGGCTTTCTTTTGAAAAATCATCCAAAATCAACTTGCTGCAGGCTTTCAGCTGGCGGATTTGCGGGGCCGAGAATTTGTTGGCTTCCACCCCACGGCGGATAAAGATATGCACTTCCTGCACGCAACTTGATGCCAGCTTCGCCCAAATATCGTGCGGCATATCCGTTTTGGAAAGAGAGTAAGGGTCTTGAAGCAGCATTCTGGCCACATCCAGCGCGCTGTTTCCTCCCCCCACTATTGCCGCAGCCCTGCTGGAGAGGGGAGGGCAAGTAAGGCCGGGCATGGAATTGTACCACCCTGCGATTTCTCCCGCCGAGCACACGCCCTCGATCTTTCTTCCTGCCAGCTCCCACTTTCCGTCTTCTCCGCCTCCTGTGGCAAAGATTACGGCGTCATAGCGGGGAAGGAGATCTTTAATGCCTATGTCCTTTCCGTAGCATACGTTGCAGTACAGGCTGATTTTTTCCGATTCAATAGCCCGATCCAGTGCTTGGGAAATCAATTTTATGGCCGGGTGATCCGGAGCGACCCCGTAGCGCACCAACCCGTAGGGGGCCGGATTTTTTTCAAAAACGTCTATATGCGCATCTTCCGGTATATCCAAAAGGGAAGCCTTTTCTTCCAGCCTTTTAAGGAGGATGCTGGAAGTGTAAACTCCTGCCGGCCCAGCCCCTATAACGGCCACTTTCCATGCCCTGTTTTTTTGTTCCATATCCCTCCTACGAAATAAAAATACGGGGAGATTTCCCCGTATTTACTTTACTTTTAGCCTTTAAAACAGGCCGAAGGGGTCCAGAAGGCCGTAGTCCTGGTTGTTCTTCTGCTGTTGGGAAGTGGAATTGGTGGTAAGCTGCTCTACCTTGTTCATGGTGCACGAAAGGCTTATCACTTTCCCGTCCCTTATCACGGTAAGCTTTATTACTTGGCCCAAAGTGGCGGTCCTCACGTATCCGAGAAGGGAGTACATGCTGCTTACCGACTGGCCGTTGTAGCCTATTATGACGTCTCCGGCCCTAAGCCCCGCTCTGGATCCCGGGGTGTTGGGCTGCACGGACACTACCTTTGCTCCGGCCCTCGTCACATTCCCGGCTGTAGCCGTACCGGTGCTGACGGTAATTCCTATTTCCACGTGCGTAGCATGACCGTCTTTCAAAATTTCATTGGCGATTTGCTGGACCAGGTTGGAAGGTATGGCAAATCCGATCCCAATGGATCCGGACTGGGAGTCGCCCGAAGAAGAGGATGAGGAAAGGGTGGCTATGGAGGAATTTATGCCTATTACATCCCCCGCCGCGTCGAATGTGGGCCCGCCCGAATTTCCGGGGTTAATGGCCGCAGAAATCTGAATGGCGTTGGTGACTATATTGCTTTCCGTGGCGTCCGATACTTCCACAGGCCTGTTCAGGGCCGAAACAATGCCCGTAGTAGCCGTATTTTCGTATCCCAAAGGATTCCCTATAGACATTACCCTTTCCCCTACTGCCAGCTCGTCTGAGTTTGCAAAGGTAACAGGCTGCAAATCGGAAGGGGCGTTTTGAAGCTGGATGACGGCGAGGTCGGTGGTGGGATCGGTGCCCAGAACTTTGGCCGAGTACATATTGCCGTTGCTAAGGGTCACTTCTATGGATTCGGCGTCTTCTATAACATGGTCGTTTGTAACGATATCGCCGGATTTGTTGTAGATAATTCCGGATCCCTTGGCTATTCCGTTTGAAAGCTGGACCGTGATCGCAACTACCGAAGAGGCGACTTTCTTATTGACGGCCTTCCAGTCGGGAGCCTCTTGGCCCGTCACTTTTACCGTGCCCTGGGCTCCGCTGGAGGATTCAAGGGAAGAAACCGAGGACTGCTCGGGCACCGTTATTACTCCGCCCCTTATAAGGCCCCATCCCACCAGAAGGACGATTATGGCCGTAATCACCGCCGTAACAATGGCTATAAACCAGCCTTTATTTACAACCGACGCTCCGGATTTGTCGCGATGGCTTCCGGGCTCCTGGGGAAAAGGAGGGACGGAAGGAGGGGGAAGGGGCGAGCCGCCCTCGGGATACCAGTTTCCCTGCGATCCCGTTTGTTCGTAGGAGGGGTAGCCATACTGCCCCCCTTGGCCATAGCCATAACGGGGAGGCTGATGCTGAGGCTGGGGTTGGGGAGGCTGGGGGGAAGGAGTAGGGGGATAATAAGGGTTTTTCGCTCCCTCTTCTTCCCCGTTTTCCTGCTGAGAGCCGGAGGAACCGGGAACCGGCGGATTGAAATTCGTGTCAGAATCACTGCGAGGTTCCTCATTTTGTGGCCCCTCGCCCTCTCTTTGAGCCATCTTAGCCTTTCTGTCATGCGGCGAAGTTTTGCAAAAACATTTTTACTTTATTTTCTAAAAAATAGATTATGGGATAAATTTTAGAAAATATCTAGAAAACATTCAGAAATATCTCAAAGTAATTCATTCGAATATCTGCTAATAAAATTGGTGAATATGAGCGAACCTTTTTATTTTTCGATTTCAAAGCGCCTGCCGCAATCCGGCAATGGGCTGGGCAAAGGAGGGAAAAGGCACGGAAGGAGCGCAATAATCCACACTCCCCATGGAGTTATCCGCACTCCCGCCTTCATTCCCGTAGCAACCCAAGCCGCCATTAAAGGGGTGCTTCCGGAAAAAATGGAAGAGCTTGGAGCCCAAGTCCTTCTTTCCAATGCTTTTCATCTTCATGAGAGGCCGGGAGAGGAAGTAATAGATGAAATGGGGGGGCTCGGAAAATTTATGAATTGGCCTCATCCCACTTATACGGATTCCGGAGGCTTTCAGGTCCTCTCTCTCGGGGCCGGATTTAAAAAGGTCCTCGCCATGGATACTGCCGGCCTCTCCAAAGAAGACATAGTGGCGCAAAACAGCGAAAGGCGGGCCTTTGTAGACGAGGACGGAGTAGACTTCAAATCCCCTCTCAACGGATCCAAAGAAAGGTTCTCGGCTGAAATCTCCATAGGCATACAGCACAAAATCGGAGCCGACGTCATTTTCACCTTCGATGAACTGACGACCCTCGTAGATCCCAGGTCTTACCAGGAGGAATCCCTGGAAAGGACCTTCAGGTGGGCCAAAAGGTGCGTGGCGGAGCATGAAAGGCTTACGGAAGAAAGGAAAGGGAAACCTTATCAGGCCCTCTTCGGGGTGCTGCAAGGGGCAAACTACGAAGACTTGAGAAGAAAGGCCGCCAGGCAGATTTCCAGCTTAAACGTTGACGGATTCGGAATCGGGGGAGCTATAGAAAAAAAGATTCTGGGTCAGATATGCGCGTGGATCGCAGACGAGCTGCCCGAAGACAAGCCAAGGCACGTTTTGGGCATTGCGGCTGTAGACGACATATTTGCGGGAGTGGAAAACGGCGGAGACACTTTTGACTGCGTGCTCCCGGCCCGCTGCGCAAGAAACGGAGCAATCTACACCCGCCTCGGTCGCTACAACGTCACCCGCGCAGCCTTTTTGAAAGATTCCATGCCTTTGGAAGAAGGATGCAGATGCTATACCTGCACCCACTACTCCAGGGCCTACGTGCGCCATCTTTTAAGATGCAGGGAAATGAACGGTAGCACTCTGGCCACAATCCATAACGAGCACTTTTTCGTTCATTTGCTGGATGAAATAAGGGCCTCCATAGAAGGCGAATACTTTGACGAGTTTAAAGAGAGCACTTTGAGGCGCTTCTACGGCTTCTGATTTTCCTTTTCAGAAGAGGGGACCATTTTGGCCATTGCCGTTTTCAGGGATATGTTTTCTTTTAAAAGTTCTGCGCTGGAGGCGCTTTTTGCGGCCCATGAAGCGTAATCGCTTAGATCCTCTTCTCCATCCTGAGCCTTGGCCTCGCCGTCCGGGCGGTCTTGTTTTTTATTTGAGAGCTCCTTTTGGAGCTGGGAATAATCTGTGTCGGTTGTGAGATACTTTAGTTTCCGAGCGGCACGTGTCTGTTTTGCCTTCTGACGTCCGCGGCCCATTTGACCTCCCTCGTCAGCGTTAGGCAAGCTTAAAGCTGTACACGCCTGCCTACACTATCTAAATCATCATCTTAAAGGGTACCATAAATCCCTTAAGGAGTTGGAAGCTTTTACGATAAGAGAAAAGCCCGGATTATTATTTTAAGGTAACTGAATCGGAGGATAAATGAACGAAGAAGGCAGAGAAGAGGAGGCTCAGGCCACATTTTTGGCGGCCCAGCAAAGAAGCCGGCAAACGAAGGAAAAGATAGACAAATCCCCTTCGTCTTTCAAAATGATTACCGGAGACAGGCCTACAGGAAGGCTCCATCTCGGCCACTTCTTCGGATCCATAAAAAGCCGGGTGGAGCTTCAAAACAAGGGTTTGAAGTGCACCATAGTCATAGCCGACTACCAAGTGATAACCGACCGAGACACCACTGCCCATATAGAGGACAACGTGCTTGAGATGGTGATAGACTACATGGCCTGCGGGATAGATCCGGAAAAGACCATTATTTTCACCCACTCCTACATCCCCGAGATAAACCAGCTCATGCTGCCCTTCATGTCTTTGGTAAGCGAAGCAGAGCTCTTGAGAAACCCCACAGTGCATGCGGAAATGCTTGCTTCAAACCACTCCTTAACGGCGCTTCTTCTCACTTACCCCGTCCACCAGAGCTGCGACATCCTCTTCTATTCGGCCGACGGAATGCCTACGGTAGTCCCCGTGGGAAAGGACAACCTTCCCCACATCCAGATATCCAGAACCATAGCCAAGAGGTTCAACGCCAGATTCGGGTCCGAGCCTACCTTCACTTCCCCCATAGCCCTTCTTTCGGAAGCTCCCGAAATCCCGGGGCTCGACGGAAGAAAAATGAGCAAATCCTACAAAAACTCGATAATGCTCTGCTCTACGGAAGAAGAAACCCGCGACCTGATTAAAAAGTCTCCTTCGGATTCGGAAAGAAAAATCACCTTCGACCCCGAAAAAAGGCCCCAGATTTCAGCCCTTCTTACGACTGCGGCCCTAACTACGGGAAGAAGCGAAAAAGAAATAGCCGAAGATATCGGAAACGGCGGAGCGGGAGCGCTTAAAAGCTACGTTACGCAAAGCGTAAACGAATTTCTGGCGCCCGTAAGGGCGAAAAGAAGGGAATTGGAGCAAAATAAGGCCGAAGTCCAAGAAATTCTAAGGGCCGGCAATGAAAAGGCTGAAAAAATAGCGGCCGCTACCCTGCAAAAAGTCAGGCAGGCCATGAACATGATTTACTACTAGGAGGAAAATGGCTCCCAAAAGAAGATCTTTGAGAGGGAAGGGGCCTACGCCCAAAGCCGAGGATCGCACTTGGCACAAAGCTTACAGAGATAAGTCCCTGCGCGAAAAAAGGAAGGCCGCAAATCCATATTTGGCAGCTAAAAAGAGAGGGGAGGCAAGGCGAAAAGAAGCGGAAGAAATAATAATCGGACGCAACGCCTGCCTTGAAGCTCTCAAAACCTCTATGGAGGCAAAGAGGCTCTTTTTGGCCAGGGGGATGCAAAAAGACGAAAGGGTCGAAGAGATCTGCTCTCTGGCATCCAAAAAGGGAATTCCCGTCTTTGAAAAGGAAAGGGGGGAGATAGAAAGCATGGCGCGGAACAAGGCCCACCAAGGCGTGCTTTTGGAAGTTAAAGCCTACGAGTACAAAGATCTCGATAGCGTGCTGGAGGGATTGTCGAACCCCATCCCCTTATTCGTGGCGGCCGACGGGCTTACAGACCCTCAAAACCTCGGCGCCATAATCAGGTCGGCGGCGGCGTTCGGGTCGGAGGGGGTAATAATTCCCCACCGGCGCAACGCCTGCGTAAATGCGGCCTGTTGGAAGGCCAGCGCCGGCGCGTGCGCGTTTATGAATGTGATAAGGGTGGAAAACCTCAACCTGGCCTTAGAGAAGCTTAAAAAGCTGGGGTACGCCGTTATAGGACTGGACGGAGATGGGGAAAGGGAAGTCGGAAAGACGGGATTTGAGTCCGATCCCTTAGTGCTGGTGGCAGGCTGCGAAGGAAAAGGAATTAGCAGGCTGACCCGCACAAAATGCGATATGGAAGCCAAAATACCGATAGAAGAAAAAATGGAATCATTAAATGTCTCGGCAGCAACCGCGATAGCCCTGTTTGCAACGGTAGAGGCTAGGAGAGCTTCAGGCCTGAAGGATTGAAATATCTGAAACTTTCCGAAGATAAAGAAAAAGAGAGCTGCGATCCTAAAGGGTAGGGACGGGGGGAAAGGATGAAGACTTCCCCTCCCCCGCCTATTAAAGAGCCGCGAAGCCAAAATTCCTTTCCCATATTTTCGCTGCCCAGAACTTTAATTTGAGGGCCGGGCTCCTCGACTTTCGCATTTTCCGGTCTGAAACCTGCAATAAATTTTCCCGAGGGCAAGGGGGAAGGGAAAGAAAAGCCGCCAAGGAGGAAGCGGCCGTCAAAAGCTTCCCCTTCCACTAAGTTCATGGGGGGCTGGCCCATAAAGGAAGCTACGAAAGTGTTTGCAGGATTCGAATATACTTCTTCGGGCGTCCCCACCTGCTCTATTTTCCCCTCCCGCATGACGGCGATCCTGTCGGCCATAGTAAGGGCTTCGGCCTGATCGTGGGTAACGTAGATGGAAGTGGTGCCTATCCTTCTTTGCAGCTCCTTTATTTCCCGCCTCATCTGAAAGCGAAGGTTGCTGTCGAGGCTGGAAAGGGGTTCGTCCATTAAAAAAAGCCCGGGGCGGCGCACTATGGCCCGCGCTATGGCCACCCTTTGCCTTTGCCCTCCCGACATTTCCGAAGGAAGCCTTGAAAGAAGCCCCTCTATTCCGCACATTTTTGCCGCCTGCCTTACCCTTTGCTCTATCCCCTTTTCCTTTGCGATCTTTAGCGCGATGGCTATATTTCCCGCCGCGTCCAAATGCGGATAGAGGCAGGGGGACTGAAATACCATGGATACGTCCCTTTTTTGGGTGGGGACGCGGGAAAAGTCTTTCCCATCGAAGTAAATCGTTCCGGATTCGGGTTTTTCAAGCCCCGCAGCCAGGCGTAAAAAGGTGGATTTCCCGCATCCCGACGATCCTACTACGGCTAAAAATTCCCCTTCCTCCACCTCTAAAGAAAGGTTCTCTATGGTAAGGGGAGCTTTTTTGGAGTATCTGAAACTCACGTCTTCATACCTTATAGAGGACATTTCATCTCTTTTTCGGCTTAGAAGGATAAAAAATACTATATTTTTATAGTAATCTGGGGCTGTGACGGGGAAGGAGCCAATGATTGGGTCCGCGATAGGAGGGTATAAAATCCTTTCCCCCTTGGGGGAAGGGGGCGCAGGGAGCGTATACAAGGCGAAAAAGAACGGAAAAATCGTAGCCCTGAAAATTCCAAAGATTTTAAGCCCTACAGACCTGCGCCGTTTGAAAAGGGAGGTGTGCGCCCTTTCGAGCGTGAACAATCCCAATGTGGCAAAAATAATCGAAGCCGATGTGGAAAGCCCTTCCCCCTTCATAGCCATGGAGTTTATAGAGGGGGACAACCTTTCCGAAGATGTAAAGGCGAACGGGGTATACGAGGGAAAGTACCTCGCCCTTCTTGCCGACAAGCTCGCCTTTGCACTGCACGCCATTCATGAGGCTCATATAATACACAGAGACATAAAGCCTGGGAACGTAATCATAGCGCAAAAAGGCCCCGTCTTAGTGGACTTCGGCATAGCCATGAACCCGGAAGAAACCCATCTCACCCGCACGGGCCTGATAATGGGAACGCCCGGTTACATAGCCCCCGAGATTTTGGAAGGCGCAAAGGAAGGTGCGCAAAGCGACTGGTGGTCACTTTGCGCGGTTTTGGCCTTTGCGGCTTTGGGGCGTTCTCCTTTCGGGGGAGGGGGAGCTGCAGGCATCTTAGACAGAGAAGAGAGGGGAGAATTTGACTTTGCCCCGCTTTGCCCCGCCTTCGCTTCAGCCTTTGCGCGCGCCTTGGATCCCGATCCAAATCTGCGGCTTCCCGTTAAGAATCTGATAGACGTAATATGGCAAAATATTTAAAGCCGCGAGGGAGAAGGAGGAGCGATTTTTAATCCACGACTGAGCTGGCACGAAGATAAGCGCAGGGAAAAACTTCCGCAAACTGACCAGGATATAGAACTGTCCTCATTTGAAGATCCGGAAGAAGATGAGGACGAAGAAGAGGAGCAAGGGCCCAGAATAAGCGAGTTCGACGCTCCCACCACCCTTTTGCCGATTCCCAGGGCCGTCAAAGGGACGCCCTCCCCCAAAAATCCCCTTAAAAGCTCCGCCACTCCCGATCCCTCGCTTCCGCATTTCGCTTCCTTCGCCTCTCCCAACTACTTTTCCCCCAAAATCCGGGAAGAAAAGAAATTTGACGAAGCAAAGCCGAAAATGTACGGAAAGCTTTTGGCCCTGCTTTTGGTAATACCAATCTTTTTTCTTTCAAACGCCGTACCTATGGAAGGCTTTATCGCCTCAATAATCCTCTACGCCTGTTTTTACCTTTACGGCTACGCCTTAGACGTCCAGAACATTCGACAGAGGAGGGGTAAAAAAGCTTTTAACTGGTTTCAAATCTTAGTGCATTCCCCGTGGTGGACGATAAAGGTCCTTGTACGCATGCTTCCTTTGATTCTCGTATGGTTTTTCGGCCTTATTTTATTTAACTGGCTTTTAGGGTTCGCCTATTCTTCCGTAAGGGCGAACTTTTTGGGATCAGGCTGGTCGATGGCATTTGTAAACCTCCCCCCGCGCTCGTGGGGAGGCCTGGTTTTGGGCCTCTGGGCTCTTTTATGCTGGATGGCCCTCCTATTCACCCGTTTCGGCACCAGAAGCGCTGGGATAGGTTTTGACTGCGCATACAGATCCATCTACAGGGGGATCCGGCACTTAAGGGATGAAGAGAGCGCGGGCCCCGTAAACCGGGACGCCTATCTGCACCCTGTTTCAGCCAAATGTGGAATAATCTTGCTTATACTCCTAGGAGCCTTCCTCTTGGCGAGCCTGACGGTATACCTGGCCCTGAGAGGGACGGATTGGGGTCCCCTGTTTGTCACTCGCTTATAAAAAACCAAGGAACTTTTAATGGCAAAAAAGAAGGCGGCAGCCGGTAAAAAAGAGATAGAAGTGCAGAAAAACGACAGAAAGCGTCAGACAATACTGGGCGTCATAGTCGTAGCCGTGTTGATCGCGGTTCTGTGCGTAGTGGGGTATTTTATCTGGAGGGCAAATAGGCCTTCTTCGTCTTCCACGACTTCCACCTCCCAACAGGAAAGGCAAGAAGCCGAAGCCGAATTGGCCTCCGTAAAAGTTAAGCCGTCTGCCGCCTTGGCCAATGGCGGCTTTCTGGTGTCTAAAAACGGCTTGAATAAGCCTGTCTCAGGAGTGCCTACAATCAGCATCTATATGGACTTTATCTGCCCTGCGTGCGGGGAAGTGGACAGGGATATCGACAATACCCTCATACAGATGGTGAATGCTGGCCAGGCAAACGTTGAAATACACCCCGAGGCCTTCTTAAACGACGAATCTACGGATGAGTATTCGAGCAGGGCCGCGGGGGCCGAGGTATATGTGGCTCAGTATGAGCCGGATAAGCTTCTGGATGTTGTAAGGGCTTTCTTTGCCGCCGATTACCAGCCCAAAGAATCTCAAAACTATAAGCCCGTTTCAGATGCGATGATCACGGCGCAGTTGGAAAAGGCGGGGGTAAGTACCATCGTGGCCCAGGACGCCGTAAAAGGGAAATATGTGCCTTGGGTAAACGCCCAAACCAGCATGGCTACTACAGATACCGCCTTGGAACACCCCTCAGGGCAGCTAAAGGGCGAAATTACGACTCCCACCTTTATAATCAACGGCCACTATTGGCTCTTTGACGAGGCGTGGAGCCAAACGGGAAGCCCCCTGACTTCGCTTTTAAAGGCCATAGGGCTTAGCCAGAATCAGGTTGGCACTTCTGCAAAGCCGAAGCTTGGATCCGAGGGAAAGCCCCTCTTCCCGACTTCTTCCTCATCCTCCTCTTCATCCTCTAGTTCCTCTTCCGCAAATTAGAAAAAGAGGGCATAAAAAAGGGAGCACACCGGCTCCCTTTTTTATTTGTATCGCTTCTTTTATCTTATGGCATTGAGGGAATTTATGAAGGACACGTCTTTTCTAAGATCCAAATGAGGCAGCCCATAGAATTTAGAGCGAAGCCAGTCTATAGACTTGTATAAAATCGCCCTGTTTCCATTAATGCTCTCTCCAAGCACGCGCACTACCATGCCGGGACCCTCCAAAAGGGAAATCCCCATAATAGCTCCCGGGAAAGATCTGCTGTTGAGATCCTGCAATTCCTTTACAAGCTTTGCGTCTACCCTTTCATCTACTACAACCAGCGAGCTGTAATTCTTATACCCTTCAAAAAGGCCGATTTCCGCCATCTCGAAAGCGTGTGGGTCCAGGATGAGGTTATCGTTGAAAAGAAGCTGCCCGTCGTAAGAAATGCGGGAAATCATGTGAGCGTAACGGTACTGGAAATCCTTATGGTTCATAGACCAGCCCGCAGTGACGCCGTCGGTATAAAGGAGGCTCGCCCCCTTTTCCACGTCAATCTGCGTCGTCTGCTTGTACTTGGAATTTCCATAAGGAATGACGTCGTCGGGCAAGTACTCGAGTTCCGCTCCCTTTTCCACCTTTACCTTGACATCCTGAAAGGTAGTTTTTCCGTCGTTGCACTTAAAAACATAAGTCGGGGCCTGGGAGGCCACTATGGCATGAGTGTTCTCGCGGGAGGTTATAAAGGTCTTGTAATGCTCCCCTTCGACAAGGCCTCCTCCCATGGTTATGAGGAAAAGCACGAGGGTGTCTTCAGCGTTCAAGTGCAAAGGAGCGCTCAAGCGGGACTGCCCCTTGGTAATGCGCTTCGACGCTATGGTTCTTCCGCCCTGAAGGGTAAATTCAATTTCGGTGTACCCGTCATTCGAAGGTATGTAAGTCTTCAAAGTCACCCGCCTCCCGGTCGACGCCTTTTATGTTTTTTCAGTCCTCAGTCAGGAGGCACTCTCTCTTGATCCAGTTAACGACCTTGTCTACGCCTTCGCCAGTCATAAGATTGGTGAAGAAGAAGCTGCCGGGCTTGCGGAATTGCTCCGTATCCTTTTCCATCCTCTTCAGATCGGCTCCGACATAGGGGGCCAAGTCGGTCTTGTTGATTATGAACAGATCGCTCTTTATCATGCCCTGTCCGGCCTTGCGGGGGATCTTCTCGCCCTCGGGAACGCCGATGATGTAAATGGAGAAGTCCACCAGCTCCGGGCTGAAGGTAGCTGCAAGGTTGTCCCCGCCGCTCTCTACGAAAATGAGATCGAGATCGGGATACCTCTTCTCCAGCTCCTCGATTCCGGCTTCGTTCATAGATACATCCTCACGGATGGCGGTGTGAGGGCACCCCCCCGTTTCAATTCCGATTATGCGGTCGTCTTCCAGCACAGAGTTCTGGCGCATATATTCGGCATCGATCTTGGTGTAAATATCGTTTGTAATGACGCCTATGGAATAGTTCTTGGCCATAACGGCGCACAGATCTTCCAAAAGCTTGGTCTTTCCTGACCCTACCGGGCCTCCGACCCCAATTATCACAGGCTTGCCGTTCGACATAACCCCTCCTAAAACTAAGACATAAACAAACGGAACACGGTGGTTTCGTGCCTAATTTGGGCAAGCTCCACGCCCGGGACCGACGCCCCGAGGTAGGATTCATCCAGCTCCTCTATGGCAGAAGAAAGCTTGATGATGTCTCCAAAGATTGTGTGGAGGATGTCTTGCCCCGCCTTCTGGCCTAAAGGAATGGCCCTTACCGCGTTCTGGACCATGGTAGTGACGATGCTGTAGGAGTAGTAGCACACGCTCTGGCGAAAGTCAGAGCCCTTCATGTGCATGAAGAGCGCGAAGGCTATGGCCTGATTTCCGAAAGCCTTGCCTTCCCTGATCCTTATGCGGTACTCGCGCAGGATCTCCACTTCTTTCGCATCCGTATCCCCATAGAGCCTAACAAGCAGATCTATCATCTGCACTGCGATCAGGCTTGCGCCTTTCCTGGTCTCAAGGGCCGCAGCCGACAAGGTCAAAATCCTGTCTATCTGCCAGACTTTGTCATATTCTTCCCTGTCAAGGGCTTCCATGACAAGCTTTACCGCCAGGCCTTCTCCCCACTTGAACTGGGTTTCAAGATATACCGACAGCCACTTCTCAAAGGAGGGGGCATCATGGACTATCCCGTCTCTTAAGTAGGTTTCCATGCCGTAAGAGTGGTTAAAGGTCCCGATAGGGAAGGTAGAGTCGCATACCTGGAATATCTCCAGGTTCTTGTCTATTTCCCTATACTCCTCCTTGGCCGATTGCCTTTCGCTGCTGCTCATAAGACCGCCTTAGAAATCAGTACCTCAGATCCACATGTTCCAACGGCTCGGAAAGCGTAATTTCCTCCAGGTCATAGGGAACATGGTTGTGATCGAGGATCTTCTCCACCACCGGATCCCTTTCGAGAATGATAGTTCCGTTCTCGATCTTTACGGGCTTGTGGGTGTTGCCCAGAAGGTGGGCTATGATGCCCATCTGATCAATATCTTTGGGCTTGATAACAATCATTTCCTGGGACTGGGTGTGGATAACTACCAGGGTCTCGCCGTCTTCATCATCCATTTTCTTGCAGATGATGTCTCCGCTCTTTAGGGGAAGATCCTTCCTGTCGAGCCTCATGCGGTACTCGTGGCCGTGATCGGAAGTGACGCGGTGGATGGGCTTGGCCAGATCCTCGTTGTCCATATAAACGGTCTCTATATGGTATTTTCCGGCATCCGGATAAGTATCGACATTGCCAATTATTTCTTCAATAATGTCGTCCATTTTGCCTTCTTATAAAAATATAAAAAAGGAACTTAGTAGATGCAGCCCTTTTGACGGAGCTGCACCCTTTTTTATTCTATCTGCACAAAATCGCAGGAATTAGTACAGGTAGTAACGCTGGGTGAGAGGAATGTCATCCATAGGATCGCAGGTGATGACCTCTCCATCAATGGTTACAGTGAACTTCTGAGGATCGATAGCGATGGTAGAAGGCGTGTAAGTGTTGAGGATCATGTCGGTCTTCATCAGGTTGCGAGTGCGGTGAACAGGAAGCACGAGGCGCTCGAGGCCGAGCTCTTCCTTGATTCCGTGCTCGTAAGCGTAAGTGGAGACGAAGGTCTTGTGGTTCTCGCCCAGAGCCTTGCCCTTGGCTCCCCACATCTCGGTCATCTTTACAGGTTCCGGAGTCGGGAGGGAAGAGCCGGCGTCGCCCATCTTGGCGTAGGTCACGAAGCCGTTCTGGAAGATGGCATAGGGCTTTGCGCCGAAGAAGGCGGGATCCCACACCACGAGGTCGGCGTACTTGCCGACTTCGACGGATCCGATGTAGTCAGAAACGCCGTTGGTAATGGCGGGGTTGATGGTGTACTTGGCAACATAGCGCTTAATACGGTTGTTGTCGTCGTACTCGCTGTCGCCCTCGAGCGGTCCCCTCTGGAGCTTCATCTTGTCAGCAAGCTGCCAAGAACGCATTCCGACTTCGCCGATACGGCCCATGGCCATGGCGTCGGAAGACATCATGGAGATGGCGCCCATATCCTGGAGGATGTCCTCGGCGGCGATGGTCTGCTTACGTACGCGGGACTCAGCGAAGGCCACGTCCTCAGGAAGATCAGGGTTGAGGGAGTGGCACACCATGGTCATGTCGAAGAGCTCGTCGACGGTGTTCTTGCAGTAAGGATCGGTCGGGTTGGTGGAAGAGGTCAGGAAGTTCTTCTGTCCGCAAACCACCATGATGT
>JAGBQM010000023.1 GCA_017632855.1 Aeriscardovia sp. | reverse complement strand
CCGTCAAAACCGAAAGCGGAGTCGCCCGCGAGGTCTATCACGGGCCTTCCGGTCTCCACGGCTGCGGCAATGGCGTAGGGAAGGCCTACTCCCATGACTCCCCAAGTCCCGGTATCGAGGCGGTGGCGGGGCTGGAAGATGTTGATGACGTCCCTTCCGATGTCGCGGGTGTTGGCTCCCTCGGAAACCAGATAGGTGTCTGGATTCTTTGCGATGAGGTCGCGAATAGGAAGCATGGCACCATAGAAGCCCATGGGCACCTTGCCCTTTCCGGCCTCTTCCGCCTTGCTCATCTTTTCTACGTTGGATGCCTTCTTGGCGGCGATCTGATCCAGCCAGTCCTGGGGGGCCTTGTAGCCGGTTGCCTTTACCGCCGGAACGAACTTGCTGAGGACGGAGACCATGTCTCCTACGAGGGGGGCTGCGATGTGGCGGTTGGAATCTATCTCCTGGCTGTCGATGTCCACCTGGATGAACTTCACATCCTCTGCGAAAGGCTTCGGGGAAGCGCCGTTGCTGAGGAGCCAGTTAAGCCTGGCTCCCAAAAGCACGATCACATCCGCGCTTCCAAGCGAAAGCGACCTTGCGGCGGCGGCGCTGTGCTCGCTTCCGTCAGGAATGATTCCCTTGGCCATGCTCATGGGAAGGAAGGGGATGGAAGTGGATTCCACGAGATCCCTGATCTGATCCTCGGCCTTGGCGTAAGCGGCTCCCTTGCCCAGAAGGATGGTGGGCCTCTTTGCGGAGGTCAGGATGTCTACAGCCCTCTTTACGGCTTCATCGCTCGGGAACTGGGCGGGGGCCGGGTCTACCGGCACGTGGATGGTGGAAGCGGGATCTATGGAGGGATCCAGCATTTGCCCGAGCATTTCTCCCGGTACGTCCAGGTATACCCCTCCGGGCCTTCCGCCCATGGCGGCCCTGAAGGCCCTTACCACTCCAAGGCCCACGTCTTCGGGCTTGTCAATCCTAAAAGCCGCCTTGCAGAAGGGTTTGGCCGCGTTATACTGGTCCATTCCTTCATATTCGCCCCTGTCCATGTCGACGAGGGCCCTGTCGGAAGATCCGGAAATCATGATTACGGGCCAGCAGTTCTCAGTGGCCTCCTTGAGGGCCACAAGTCCGTTCAGAAAGCCCGGCGCAGAGACGGTAAGCGCTATTCCGGGGCGTCCAGTGAGAAAGCCTGCGGCGGCGGCGGCTTCCACTGCCGCATCTTCCCTGCGGAAGGCGTAGAAGTGGATGCCTTCCATTTCCATCAGGCGGGAGACGTCGGTAACGGGAATTCCAACGAGGCCGTAGACGTTCTTAACTCCATTGGCCTTGAGCGCTTCCACCAAAAGATCGGCGCCGTTCATTTTTACAGATGACATATCGCTCCTTGTAATACAAAAAGCTATTTAAAAAAAGCGGGCGCCCTTCCTCACGCACTCGCGTTGGAAAGGCGCCCGCAATGATTAAAAACTTAATCTTGCCTCCCATTATAGGAGGCATTTTCACGTTTGCAACTAAAGGCTAATCGCTTATCTCTATGAACTCTTCTCCCTTGGGGGTTTCGATTTCCTTGGGGATGGTAAGGGTCAAAATTCCGTCGGAGAACTTTGCCTTGATATCGGCGGCCAAAAGCTCTTTTCCTACATAGAAAGTGCGGGAGCACGATTCCACCGCCCTCTCGCGGCGCAGGTACTGCCTTCCGCTCTTACCCGCCTCTTCCTTTTCGCTCTTCTTTGCAGAGACTATGAGGTATCCGTCCTTAAGCTGAAGGTGGATGTCCTTTTTGGAGAATCCGGGAAGCTCAATTTCCAGACGGTAGTCGGAGGCGGACTCGCTGATGTCGGTGCGCATGAGGCCTGCAGCGGGAGAAGCCTGGGCTGCCAGAAAATCGCCCAAAGGCCCTGCCGCCAGGTCGTTTATCACGTCAGGTAGGAATGCCATAATTTGTTTCCTTTCGTCGATTTCTATGCCTTTCAACATGTATACGATAGAAATTATTCATTTTTACTCAGAGAAAAATCCATTTGCGGGGCCATACTTGTTTAAGTAAGCACTCTGAAAGTTAGGAGCAGATATGAAAGAGGACATAGTTACCGTCCTTGTGGAAATCCCGAGGGGATCGCGCAACAAGTACGAGCTGGATCCCAAGAGCGGGAGGATGAAGCTGGACAGGACCCTGTTTACGGCCATGGGCTACCCCGATGACTATGGATTCATAGAAGGCACTCTGGGAGAAGACGGAGACCCGCTTGACGCCCTGGTCATGGACATCATCCCGGTCTTCCCGGGTTGCCTTATAGAGTGCAGGGTCATAGGCATGTACCACATGGTAGACGAAGAGGGCGGAGACGACAAAATCATCCTCGTGCCCAACGACGTAAGATATGACGCGATTAGGGATATAGACGATATAGAGAGGTTCCACAAGGATGAAATCTGCCACTTCTTCGAGCAGTACAAAGCCTTGGAGCCCGGAAAGAAAGTAATGCCCGGAGCGCATATGGAAGACAAGCAAAAGGCTATGGAGTGCCTCAGGGCCGCCCAGGCGAGGCTGAAGGAATCGCTCTAAAAAATTCCCGCAGATTAAATTCCCAAAGCGCAAAAGAAAGCCGGCAAAAACCCTCCCAGGGCCATGGCTATCGCCAGAGCCGGGGCGTAGGCGAGCGCTTTGCGGCGCGGGGAAGCGTCCTCTTCCCTGACGGATTTATGCACCAGCGCGAAGCTTAAAGAAAACAGTAAAAGCTCCCACAAAACCCCCACTATCATCAAAGCCCCTCTCTCCCAGCCTGCGTTTTCCATCCAAAGATCCGGCGCGAACACCCATCCCGTAAGGCTTATGGAAAGAAAAGCGTGTATGGACAGATCCGAAAGCGACCAAACCGCGTTGGGCCTTCTCTTGCGAAAGATTTGAAAAAGGAAGGAAAAGACCAAAGCCAGAAGAAGCAAAATGAGGACGGATTCAAACCACGCGCGGGCGGGGGAAGGGAAGGGCAAGTGCAAAAAGCCCGCGCTCAAAGCGAGGGAGGCAATCCCGCAGCAAAAGCCGAAATTCTTGGGAAGCCTTGGGGAAAGCGCGTCAATCCTGGGGAAGGTGAAATTTAAAAACAGGTTTAAAAGGACTTCGAAAAAGAAGGCGACGGCGCAACCCGCCCATTTGCCCCCTTCTCCGGCCTTATCCCAAAGAGCGGGCAAAAGGTACAAGATCGCCATTAGAGCCGCCCAGGTCAGAGACATCCTAAAAAATCTGTTGGCAGCTTTCATTCCATGTCCGCCTTTTGCAACTTTCAACTATGTAAATCTAGTACTTTAACCGCGCTTCACAAAGGGGCACAGATCTTTTAAGGGGCATGAGGCGCAATCCGGATTCTTCGCGTGACATATCTCCCTGCCAAATTCTATTAGGGTGCATGAAACGGTGCGCCAGCTTTCCGGAGGAAAGATGGAACAAAGCTCCTTTTCTATAACTGCGGGATCCGGATGGGGATCGTTCCACTCGCTGTGCCAGCGAAGGCGGGAGGTGACGCGGGTGACGTGGGTGTCTACGGGAAAGCCGGGAACGGAAAAACCTTCCGTCAAAACCACGTTCGCGGTCTTTCTTCCCACCCCCCTCAGCTTTACCAGTTCCTGCATGGATCCCGGAACCTGCCATCCGAACCCTTCCAGCTGCTTTGAAAGGGTTTGTATGCTTTTGGCCTTGCTTTTATACATCCCCAGGGGCTTTATTATGTTTTCAATTTCTTCCAGAGGGGCCTTCGCCATCTCTTTTGGGCCGGAAAATGCGGCAAACAGGGAAGGGGAAACCATGTTTACCCTTTTGTCGGTAGTCTGGGCGCTTAAAACCGTGCAAACCAGAAGCTCGAACCTGTTTTTGAAATTTATGGTGCACTTTGCGTCGGGAAAGCGGGATCGCAGTATCGCGGCCTCTTCCAGAATTTTTTCACGCGTAGCCCTCACTGTCCCTCCTACTTTTGTTAGGTAGATTCTATAAAGTCTAAGGTATGAAAAAAAGAGAGGCCCGAGAGGGGGACTATAGCGCCAAGAAGTGGATTATATTTTCATCGCTTGTAATAATCCTTTCCCTGATTTGCTGGGGAGTGTGGGCCGGAGCGGAAAAAATCTCCGATAACGGCCGACAGATCACTATAGGCCTTCAAGATATGCCCACCTCTCTTGACATGCGCACCACGTGGAATCCCAACGCCCAAAGGATTTTGCTTCAAAACGTCTATCAGGGGCTTCTGATAAGAAACGACCAAAACGAGGTCGCTCCGGGGCTGGCCTCCGGCTGGAGCGAAAGCGACAACGGCCTGCTTTACACTTTCCAGCTGAGAAAAACTTACTTTTCCGACGGGAAGAGGGTGAATGCCGAAGACGTCATCTGGTCCATCGAAACCCTCGTAAAGGAACAGTATCCGGGCTATATGGATTTTGCCGGCGTCAGCTCCTTTACGGCCCCCAGCCCCTACACCCTCCAGATCCACCTTTCCCACCCCAATCCCGAGCTTTTGTGGTATCTTGCAGGCCCTTCATCCATCATCATCGAGCCGAATAAATACAACTATCAGGGCCTGCCGGTAGGGGCGGGGCCCTACGTCTTTTCTTCCCAGGGCCCCCAGTCCATCACCCTCACGCGAAACCGCTACTACTGGAACAAGCCCTACTACTCGACCGTAATATTCAAGTACTTCCCCTCTTCTTCCCAGGAGATTTCCGCCCTGAAAGACGGAAGCATACAGGCCGCCCTCGATCTCACTTCCTCCCAGGGCCTCTCTTCTTCATTTACCGTAAACACGGGCCTCAGCAGCAAAATCGTGACCCTGGTATTTAACGATCATCCCTCCAGCCTGATGAGCGACTTGAAGGCCAGGACGTCCATGAGGCTCCTTATAGACAAAAACCAGCTGATTTCGGCTTCCGGAGGGCTTGGGCTTACGGTAGGGGGTCCCATTCCAAGACTTGACCCCGGCTACGAAGACCTTACCTCCCAATTCCCCTTCAACCCTTCCGAGGGTAAGGCCAGCATGGACTACTACTACAACAAAACCTTCACCCTGGCCTACAGAAATTCCCTCGTAAAAAACGCCGCCGAGTCCATAAAGAGCCAGCTGGCGGCAGTGGGGATAAACCTTGAAATCTATAAGCTCACCCCCGATCAGTGGAATAACGACGTTGTAAACAGCATGAAGTACGACATGGTTCTTTACATCAGCGGAGGCAGCCATACGCTGGGGACATGGGTCAGCGGAAAGACCTGGTGGGGATGGGATTCTCCGGAGGCCGACAGAATTTACCACCAGTCCATACTTTCCCCGAACTACGGGACCTACACCCAGGGCATGAGCCAAACCGCCCAGCTCGTGGCCCAGGGCCAGCCCGCCGACTGGCTCTACCAGATGCAGCTTTTGGGGGTGTGGAAAAAGGGGATAACCGGAGAGCCTCAAAACCTTACCGACTACTGCGTGCCCGTCTTCAACCTGAAAGGGTGATCCTGTTAAACTAGCAAGTATGTCAGAAGAGGGCAATAAAGAGCAGCCTGAAAGGGCTAAGACCGTAGACGGTCTGGAAAAAAAATGGACGAAATGGTGGTCCGAAAAAGAAGTTTACAAGTACAGGGGAAAAGACAGGGCGTCTACCTACTCCATAGACACCCCCCCTCCAACAGTCTCAGGACATCTTCACGTGGGGCACGTCTTCAGTTACACACACACCGACGTCATGGCCCGCTACAAGAGGATGAAGGGCTTTGACGTCTTCTACCCCATGGGCTGGGACGACAACGGGCTGCCCACCGAAAGAAGGGTGCAAAACTACTACGGGGTTTACGTAGACACTTCCCTGAAGTTCGATCCCTCTTTCCTTCCCCCCTTGGAAGGGGGCAAGGCCCCTAAAGACTTCAAGGCCGCGCCATGCTCCAGGGAAAACTTCATAAAGCTCTGCGAAAACCTGAGCAGAAAAGACGAAGAGCAGTTTAAGGATCTGTGGGTGAAGCTGGGGCTAAGCGTGGACTGGTCCATGACGTACCACACCATAGGCCGGGAGTGCAGAAGGATTTCCCAGCTCGCCTTTCTGGAAAACCTGAAGAGGGGGGAAGCCTATCAGAAAGTTGCTCCCGTGCTTTGGGACACCACCTTCCAAACCGCCGTCTCCCAGGCCGAGCTTGAAAGCAGGGAGTACCCGGGCTTCTACCACAAGCTCCTCTTCCACGCAGACGGGGAAGACGTGGCGATTGAAACTACGAGGCCGGAACTTCTTGCCGCCTGCGTAGCCCTGATCGCCAACCCCAAAGACCCCAGGTACCTCCACCTGAAGGGGAAAAGCGTAAAGACCCCCCTCTTCGGAGTCGAAGTCCCCGTCCTCTTCCATGAGGCGGCGCAAATGGACAAAGGCGCGGGAATCGCAATGTGCTGCACCTTTGGAGACGCTACGGACGTGGAGTGGTGGAGGGAGATGTCCCTTCCCGTCAGGCCCATCCTCACCAAGGCCGGAAGGATCTCTTCCCAGGTCCCGGATTGGATCCAAACCCAAAAGGGGAAAGAGGCTTTCGAAAAGCTTGAAAACCTCACGGCTTTCAGCGCCAGGAAGGAAATCGCTTCCCTTCTCAAAGAAAGCGGAGAGATGGAGGGGGAGCCCGTCCCCACTTCCAGGATGGCCAATTTTTACGAAAAGGGATCGAAGCCCATAGAGATCCTACCCTCCAGGCAGTGGTACATAATCAACGGATCCCATGACGAAAAACTGAGAAGCGATCTTTTGGAGTGCGGGGAAAAGCTCTCGTTCCACCCGGCCTTTATGAAAAGGCGTTATGACAACTGGGTGGAGGGGCTAAGCGAAGACTGGCTGATTTCCCGACAGAGGTTCTTCGGCATTCCCTTCCCCATATGGTACAGGGTAAAAGAAAACGGGGAGACCGACTACCTCTCTCCCATTCTCCCGAGCGAAGAGGATCTCCCAGTGGACCCCTCTTCCAGCGCCCCCAGGGGATTCAAAGAGGAAATGAGGGGGAAGGGGGGAGGATTTGCAGCCGAACCCGACGTCATGGATACCTGGGCGGGAAGCTCGCTTACCCCCCTCTTGGCTTCAGGCTGGAAAAGGGACGGGGAACTGTTTGAAAAAACCTTCCCCATGGACCTGCGCCCCCAGGGGCAAGACATCATCCGCACGTGGCTTTTCGACACCGTTTTAAGATCCTGGCTCGAATTTAAGAAGCTTCCATGGAAAGAGGCGGCGCTGTCGGGCTGGATCCTCGACCCAGATCACAAGAAAATGAGCAAGTCAAAGGGAAACGTCGTAGTTCCTAAAGAGCCCATTGAGGCCTATGGCCCCGACGCCGTCAGATATTGGGCTTCTTCTGCCAGGCTCGGCGTAGACACCGCCTATGACGAAGGGGAAATGAAAATAGGAAGAAGGCTTGCCAATAAGATCCTCAACGCTTCCAAATTCATCTTGGATCTGAAAGGAAGCGAGGCAGAGCTTTCCAAGGTCGATTCCCCCTTGGATCTCTCCCTCCTCTCTTCGCTTTCCGAGATCGAAAAGAAGGCCGCCTGCGCCATGGAGTCCTTTGATCACGCTTCGGCGCTCCATGAAACCGAGGCCTTTTTCTGGAGTTTTTGCGACGACTACATAGAGCTTGTAAAAGACAGGGCCTACAAGGGGGATGAAAGCGCCTTAAACGCCCTCAGGCTTTCTTTGGATTCCCTCCTCTCCCTCTTTGCGCCCTTCCTTCCCTTCGTAACGGAAGAGGCCTGGCACTGGGCCCATCCGGAGGGGCTTTCCGTCCACCTCTCTTCATGGCCCCGCCCCCTTGAAACTTCACAGAGCCCCGAAGGGTTTAAAAAAGCGGCGCTTTTCCTTTCCCTCCTTCGCAAGGAAAAAAGCGAAAAGAAAGTGTCGCTTAAAACGGAAGTGAAAAAAGCCGTGGTTTTCGGGCCGGGATCCGACGAAGCCCGGATCGCTTCAAACGATCTAAAGGCCGCCGTCCACGCCCTTAAAATCGAATTCGACCCCGCTGCCCCGGAAACCGGGGTGAGGATAGAGTTCTAGTCCTTTACGGACTTTGCCAAAAGATCCAGAAAGTCCCTGTTGGAAGCCGTCTGGCGAAGGCGCGGGATTATCGTCTGGTAGGCCTGCTCTACGTCCATTCCCCCTACGGCCCTCCTCAACTTGTAGATTAGATTGAGGTCGGAAGAAGGAATGAGAAGCTCTTCCCTTCTGGTGCCGGAAGCGTTGATGTCGATGGCGGGGAACATCCTCTTTTCGGCAAGCTCCCTGGAAAGCTTTAACTCCATGTTTCCGGTGCCCTTGAACTCTTCGAAGATTACCTCGTCCATCTTCGATCCCGTTTCTATGAGGGCCGTGGCGATTATGGTCAAAGACCCTCCCCCCTCTATATTTCTCGCCGCTCCGAAAAACTTTTTGGGGGGGTAAAGGGCCTGGGAATCGACGCCTCCGGAAAGCACCTTTCCCGAAAGGGGGATTGAAAGGTTGTAGGCGCGGGCGAGGCGGGTTATGGAATCCAAAAGTATTACAACGTCCTGGCCCACTTCCACCAGCCTTTTGGCCCTTTCTATGGCAAGTTCCGCCACCATGGTGTGGTCGGATGCGGGCTTGTCGAAAGTGGAAGCGATGACTTCTCCGTTGACAGTCCGCTACATGTCGGTGACCTCTTCGGGCCTCTCGTCTATCAAAACCACCATAAGGTGGCACTCGGGGTTGTTGGTATAGATGGCGTTGGCGATCCTCTGAAGCATTATGGTTTTTCCGGCCTTGGGGGGAGCGACTATAAGGCCCCTCTGCCCCTTGCCTATCGGAGCCACCAGGTCTATAACCCGCCCTTCCAGGTTGCCTGAAGTGGTTTCCATTCGCAGCCTCTCATTGGGGTAAAGAGGGGTGAGCTGGGAAAAATGGGGCCTGTTTCTGCTCTCTTCGGGGCTTAGGCCGTTTATGGTTTCTATGCACTTTAGGGGGGTGTATTTTTTTCCTCTCCCCCCCCGCATCTCTATCCTCTCTGGCTGCACCAGGCCCGTTACCGCATCCCCTTCCCTCAGCCCGAAGTGCTTAACCATGGAGAGGGGGACGTAAACGTCGTTTGGGCCCTCAAGGTAGCCGCTGGTTCTTATGAAGGCGTAGCTGTCGAAATTGTCCACGATGCCCGAAATCGGGACGGCTTCTTCGTCCTTTTCAATTTCTTCCCCCCTGGAAAACCTCTGGGATCTGAATCCCCTGTAGGGAGCCTGGCTTTTAGTGAAAAATCTGCGATCCCCGTCGGATCTGTACCTGTTCATCTCATAAGAATCATCCACTGTCTTAACTTTCTGCAAATTCGGTTTTTTTGAAGGAAGGGATTCCATCACGGCCCTCAGGGCCGAACTTTTCTCTTCTTCCCTCCTTTCGACCCTAAAGGCGTCTTCCGGTGGCTCTTGAGATGAGGGGGAAGGGGGAACCGTTTCTTTTTTTTGCCCTGTCTCCTTTGCCAGGACCTTGGAAAGAACGGCGATGAGGGGGCCCTTTCTCAGCGCAGACACGCCTTTGACCCCGAGTTTTTTCGCCATATCCTGTAATTCGACCAGCTTTTTATTTGAAAGCTCATCGGTCTCGTCATTAAACACGGATTGAGAACCTCTCAGATAACAAATGACTTGAAGTCCAAATTAAGATCTTGAAAAATGAACAATCTTGAAATTATTCAGATATTGTATTCCGTATTTTACTATTATGCTCAAACCTATTCAATCAGGATCTGTGTTCCCAATACCACTCTATGAGGCGGCGGGTGGAAGGATCTACGCCTTCCAGATTCGAATCCGTATCGGAAAGGAGGGAAAAGACCTTCCGGCTGAGTTTCTTTCCCAGCTCCACCCCGAACTGATCGAAGGAATTTATCCCCCACACCACGCCCTGGCAAAAGACTATGTGCTCATAAATCGCTACAAGCTCCCCCAAAGTGTAGGCGGAAAGGGTGCGCCCGAAAATGGAAGTGGAAGGCCTGTTTCCGGGGCATTTTCTTTCCCCTTCCACCCCTTCTTCGGTTCCAAAGGCCAGAGCCGCGGTCTGGGCGATGAAATTGGAAAGCAGCCTCTCCTGCATTTCTTCCTGGCCGCCTTCAAGCTGGTTGGAATTATTGGCGAAGGCTATGAAGTCTGCGGGGATGAGGTGGGTGCCCTGATGAAGGAGCTGGAAGAAGGAGTGCTGGGAATTGGTCCCCACCCCTCCCCAGTAAATTTCGCCCGTGGAAAGCTCCACTTCTTTTCCCGACAGATCCACCCTTTTCCCGTTGGATTCCATAGTCAGCTGCTGTAGGTAGTCGGGAAGCTTTCTCAAGTAGTCGTTGTAGGGAAGGACCGCATGGGTCTCGGCCTTGAAAAAGTCCGTGTACCAGATATTCAGCATGGCCATCTGGATTATCGCGTTTTCTTCGGCCCCGGTGGAGAAGAAGTACTCGTCTATCGCCCTCATCCCCTCCAAAAACCTTTCAAAGATTTCAGGGCCCAAAGAGAGGACCAAAGAAAGGCCTACGGAGCTGTCTACAGAGTAGCGGCCCCCTACGAAGGGAAACATCTCGAAAATGTTTTCGGGCCTTATTCCGAACTCTTGCGCCTTTCCGGATTTGTCCATGCTGCAAATCCCTATAAAGTGCCTGGCCACCGCCTCTTTTTCGCCGTCCAATAGGCCCTTTTCCCCCAGGCCCTTCAAAAGCCACCTTTTCGCTTCAAGGGCGTTGCAAAGGGTTTCCTGGGTGCTGAAGGATTTGGAGGCCACGAGGAAAATGGTGGAGGCGGGGTCCAGGCCCTTTACGGCCTCTATAAAGCTTGAAGGGTCGATATTGGAGACGAACCTCGCCTGAAGCGATCCGTCGCTTTTGCTTTGAAGGGCGCCGTACACCATTTCCGGGCCCAGATCCGAGCCCCCAATCCCGATATTTACTACGGCCTTTACCCTTTTTCCGCCTTCCATGCGGATCTTTCCGCTTCTTACCTCTCTGGCGAAAGCGTACATCCTCTCCAGCACCTTTTGGATTTCTTCCATGGCGTTTATTCCGCTGGCCATGACTCCGCTTTGCATGCCGCGGGGGGCCCTGAGGAAGGTGTGTAAAACGGCTCTGCCTTCGGTGGAATTTATCTCTTCTCCCCTCACCATGGCGCTGGCCCGCTCGGGGATCCCGGCCTGGTTGGCAAGCTCTGCGAAAGCCCCCGTAATTTCGGGGTCAATGAGGTTTTTCGACAGATCTATGCTGAAATCCCCCACGGCAAAGGTCAGCTTTTCGGTCCTTTGCGGATCTTCAAACCAAGAAGAGAGGGTCTTTCCCTTCGCATCTTCAAAATACCGCTCCAGCTTTTCCCATGCGGGAAGGCGCGTGGGGTTCTGAGGTGAGAGTGCCACTTTTCCTCCAGATTAATTCGAGCACAAAAACGGATCTTCATCGATCTGTAAAATGCTACCACCTGATTTAAATCGGCCGGCGGGGCGGCGCTTTAAAATCCAATTAAAGGCTCCGCGGCTTCGCCGCCGCCTTGGGATCCGAGGGCTTTTAAGCCCCCTCCCCGGCCTCGTTTAAGTTCAAGTCTATTTTGACTTCCGTCCCTCCCTCCGGCCCCGGCGCCCAGAAGATGGAGCCCTGGAAATCCACCTTTACGAAGGTCTGCACTATGTTCATCCCCAGGCTCTCCCTTTCTTCGGGCATTTCTCTAAGGCCCACTCCGTCGTCCAGGATGCGGATTGAAAGGGATTTTCCATTTCTTTGGGCGCTGATCTCGATTTCCCCTTCCCTTTCCCCCGCAAAGCCGTGCTCTACCGCATTCGTGACGAGTTCGGAAAGGATCAGGGCCAAAGGTGTGGCGTCGGAAGGGGCGAGGAGGCCGAAAGAGCCCCGGTAAGAGATTGAAATCCTCTGGTCCCCTTCTCGCATGATGTCTACGTCGGTTTTTAAAAGCTTGGGGAGGGCGAAGTCGAAGTCGATCAGCTCGTTTTTGCCATGGGAAAGGGCGTCGTGAAGGATGGAAATGGCCTGCACCCTCCTCTTGGCGGTCTGAAGGGCCTTTTTCACTTCCTCATTTTCCGAGTCCCTTATCTGAAGGGCCAGAAGGGAGGCCACAGACTGGAGGTTGTTTTTAATGCGGTGGTTGATTTCGGCTATCGTGGCGTCTTTTATCATAAGCTCGTTGTCGCGGCGGCGGATTTCGGTAATTTCCCTGCAAAGCACCACGGCCCCGCAGTAATCCCTCTCGCTCCAAAGAGGAAGCGACCTCAAACTGACCGAAATGTTTTTTATGGTCAAAACCGCGTCGAGGGGCCGTTCTCCGGAAAGCAGCACCGACATGTCTTTTTCCGCGCTTTCGGGCTTGGTGAGGCCGCCCACCACTTCGGCGAGGTTTCTTCCTATAAGGGCCCCTCCGAACCCCAGCCGCTTAAAGCAGCTTATGGCGTTGGGAGAGGCGTCCGTGACCAACGACATTTCATTTAAAACCACGAAGCCGTCGGGAACGTGGGCGTTGTGCCTTTGGGTGTTTACCGGAACCTTGTAGGGGAACTGGCCGAAGGGAATCATGGAAAACAGCTTCCACGCGGCGTCTATCCCCCTCTGCTCGTACCTTCCGGTATGGGGGGCGGTGTAAGACCTGTGGAGCACCACCCCGGCGGCCTCCCCCTCCCAATTCGCGCTTACGGCGCTTAGGGACTTAAATTCAGGATTCGATGGGCATAGGGCGCATTTGGAGCCGAGGGTCTGGGAAAGGAAGGGGGAGAGGGAAGGCGGGAATTTTTGCCCCACCACGTCTTCGGGAAAACAGGAGGGCGCGGTGGCGGGCCTCACCTGGGCCGCGCATATGAATCCCCCCTCCCCGTCTTTTACCGCCAGCTGCAGATCGCAGTAGCCCAGATCCGCTATTATTCCCCAATCGGCTATGAGGGAGTGAAGGAAGTGCCTCGCCCCCTCCGACATCTCCGAACAGCTCAAAATCCTTTCAGGATCTTTCAGATTGCGGCACTCGTTCATCTTTCCAATCCTAATGCAAACCAAGTAAATTTAATTGTAATAAGCTCTGCGAAAGGAGGAGGCATGCTAGCCGCAGTCGGGGCGCGGGCCGCAAAAAGCGTTGTCAGGAGGGGCAAAAAAGCCAGGCTTGACGTTCACGGTAGGGCTAAGCCCCTCGCCAGGGGCTGGGTGCATGCGATTTTTTCCCCCCTCGCCACCGCGGCCTGCATAGTGGCGATATGCCTCGCCCCTTCCAAAGGGCTGAAAGCCGCCTGCAGCGTATACCTCGCCTCCAGCTGCCTTCTTTTCATAAATTCAGCCTGCTACCACATAGGCAACTGGGGAAAGAAGATCACAGACGTTTTAAGGCGCATAGATCACGCCAACATCTTCCTTCTCATAGCCGGCACCTACACCCCCCTCTCCTTCGCCCTCCCCTTTATAGGCAGGGTGATAGTGATTTCGGTAATGTGGGGGACGGTGGCCATGGCGCTTCTTGTAAACGTGCTGTGGATCTCGGCCCCGCGCTGGCTTTACACTTCCACCTACATCGTCATAGGCGTGGCGGGGGCCTCCATAATGCCGTTTTTGTGGCTATCTCCATGGGCGGGGTTCATAGTGGTGATTTTAACTGCTTGCGGAGGAGCCCTCTATATCGCGGGAGGCGTGATTTACGGGGCCAAAAAGCCGGACCCCTGGCCCAAAGTCTTCGGATTCCACGAGATTTTCCATGTTTTCACCGTATTGGGCTACTCCTGCGAAATCACGGCCGTATTTTGGGTAATCTGCAAAATGAGGTAGCTAGGAGCGCCCCAAAGGGGTGACCGAAAGGATTTCAACCTGCATTTCCCTTCCCCCCGGGGCCTCGTAAGTTACGGTGGTGCCGGCCTCCTGGCCTAAGACTGCGGCTCCAATTGGGCTTTTGGGGCTGATGATTTTTTTGTCGGTGGCGCAGGAAAGATCTCTGGCCCCCAAGAGGAACTCAACCTCCTGGTCGCCCACTTTCAGCTTTACCACGCTTCCTTCTCCCGCTTTTCCGTCGCTGGAAGTCTTGAGAATCTGGGCGGATCTCAGCTTTTGGGTAAGCTCTGCGATCCTCCCCTCGTTTTTGCCCTGGGCTTCCTTGGCGGCCTGGTAGCCCCCGTTTTCGCTTAAGTCCCCTTCCGCCCTGGCCTCCTTTATCTTCTGGGCGATCTGGCTGCGCACTTCCCCTTCCAGGTGCTCGAGCTCTTTTTTCATCTTGTCATAGGCGTCCTGGGTGAGGAAGATCGTTTCCTCTTCTGGCATTTTTCCTACTTTCTGTCTGCGAGAATGTCTACGACGAAGACCAGGGTGTCTCCGCCCTTTATGCCCGCCTGGGGTACCCCCCTCTTTCCGTAGGCGTAGTCTGCGGGGGCGACTATGAGGAGGCGGGAGCCCACGGTTTTTCCGATCAGAGTTTCGTCCCATGCCCTAATCAGCATGCCTTCCCCTATGGGGAAGCTCGCGGGATCCTTCCTTGCAAAACTCGAGTCGAAGGGATCGGTCTTTCCCCACACCACTCCGCTGTAGTGGACGGTGATGGTGTCTCCCTTTTCGACTACGGGCCCGTCTCCTTTCGCCAGCTCTTCGCACACGAGTTCCGGCTTCTCCTGTTCTTTCAGCCCGTCAAAAGTGATGGAGGCGTCCCCTCCGAACTTGGCTTCTACTTTAGGCAGTCCTTCTTTCATACTTTCTCCTTGCTTGAAAAGGGTTTTCAAAAATTGAAATAGGCGTGTAAATATATAACTATAGCGTACAAGAGGAGGAATTGTTGTCAAGAAACAGGGAACCGGCTGAAATCATCAGGCTAAGGGAAGCCGAAAGGGCCTTACAGGACGCCCAAAACTCTTACAACCAAAGGGTGAAGCAGGGAGAAAAGCAGCTCAAGCAGGCTCAGAAGGCCCACGACAGGGCCGTGGAAAGCGCGCAGAGCCAGCTGGAAGACGAGAAAGAAACCTTTGCCGCCCCTCTGGATTCTTTCGAGGGCGCCACCCTCTACAGGACGAGGCTTGAATTTGAGGGATCCGTCTTAAAGCTGGATCCCGCGCTCGGGTGCGAAGTGGAAGTGTCGGGGGGGCTTTACACACCTCCCTCGGGAGGGGAGGAAACTAAAGACACGAGGCAGGTCGTCTTGCACTTCTTTTCCCCTTCCGGCCAGCTAGACATTTCCGCCCCCTACGAAAAAGAAAAGCAGGCCCACGAATTTGCAGACGAAGTCACTTCCGCCGCCAAAGACTGCATCAGGGTCCGGGAAGAGTACGAAAAAAACGTGGCACTTTTGGAAAAGGGGGTGCAGGAAACCATGGAAAACACCCATGCCATAGACATGGCCTCTTCCTCTCTGGCCCAGGACAAATCCGCCACCCAGTCCGTGGAGGCGGCCAAAGCCTACCTCGAAAAGGTGAAATCGCAAACCCCCAAGGAACTGCTTAAAACCTACAAGAGGGGGAAGGCCCAAAAAAAGCTGGTAACGTGGAGCGTAATAATAATTTTGTGCGTGATAATAATCGCGCTTCTGATCATCTGGGCCAGCGGAGGATTCAGGTAGTACCCCCGGCGGGGATCGAACCCGCATGCCAAAAGGCGATGGATTTTAAGTCCACTGCGTCTGCCATTCCGCCACGGGGGCGCACTTAAATCTTAGCACTCCTTCATCTTGCGGGCTTCGTCGAGTATCACCCCGTCCAAAAGGGCGGCGTCGGAGTAGAGGTAGGAAGGAAGGGGGCAAGAGAGCAGGATCCGGCTCCAAATGAGGGCTCCCGCCCGTATGACCTTTCTCCTGAGGGGAGGGATGAGGGGGTAGCCCGCCATCTCTTCTTCGCTCATGCTCATCAGCTTTTCGCACGCCTCTATCCCTTTTTCCCTCTTCACTTCCAGCTTTTTGGAAGGGGAAAATTCCCGCTCTCCCGCCGCCATGAAGCTGACTATGGCAACGGATCCCGAGATTCCGATTAGGCGGGCGGCTGAAGATATGGGCACCTCTTCCAACTGGCCTGAAATAAAGGCCTCAGCCCTTTTCCGCTTTTCAGGCGAAAGGGGGTCGGAAGCGAACTCGAACTTTTCCGCAATCCTCACGCAGCCGATATCCAGCGACCTTATAAAGGAGGGGACTTCCCCTTCCCCTATGGAAAACTCGGTAGATCCTCCCCCCAAATCCACCAAAAGCTTCCTTTGGCCTTCCATCCCCATGCATGCGGCTTCAAATCCGAGCCTCCCCTCTTCTTCTCCGGAAAGAATCTGGGGGGTGACTCCCAGCACTTCTTCTACGATCTGCCTGAACTCTTCGGAATTTCTGGCGTCCCTTACGGCGCTGGTGGCCACAAACTTAATCCTGCGGGCGTCAAAGGAAAGGATGGCCTCTTTAAAGTTTTCAAGGGAGCACCTCAGCCTCTTTAAAGCGAAAGAAGAGATAAGCCGGGTTTTGTCCACTCCTTCCCCCAGCCTTATAGTCCACACTTTCCTGGGCACCACTATCTCTATCTTCGGGCCGGAGGGGGTGAAGGCGACGTCCGCGATTTCCATTTTTACCGAGTTGGTACCGCAGTCTATGCCGGCTACCCTTGCCATGCTCCTACTTCCTTTGCCGTTTCGTCTCCTATCGGGTTAATTCCCGGGCCCATTACGAGGCTCTGGGCCAAAAGGGAGTGGAGGCACTTTACCCTTTCCGGCATGCCCCCTGCGCTTATCGGAGCCGGATAAGGGGGATCTCCCAAAATTTTCGCCACTTCCTTTCTGAAGCAAAGGTACATCAGGTGGGCCCTGCCGTAGGCAACTTTAAGCTCTTCGTCTTTTTCGAGCCTCTCTGCCCACCCTTTCATGCAGCCGGCGGACTCCAACTGCGAAGCCCTTCTGCATAGGTCCTTGTCTGTAAGGTAAAAGACCGTGGGGAAGGGGCAGCCCCGCACGAGGGGCCTGACGACCACCGCCAAAATCCTTCCGCCCTTTCTGGCTCCCACTGCAACCATGCCTTCAGGGTAGCGCCCAAGGCCTTTTTCCACTTCCTCCCTTTCTTCTTCGCTTGGAGGGAGGGAAAGGAGGCGCGAGGCCAGATCGCGGCAAAAGGCCGCGTCAGGCTTTGAAAGGCTAGAATTTGGAAGCGCGCTTAAAGGCGGATTTGCCTGCATACTCCCCGCTCTCGCCCAGCATCATCTCAATCTTGAGCAGCCTGTTGTACTTTGCCACCCTCTCTCCCCTTGCGGGAGCCCCGGTCTTAATCTGACAGGCGTTCCTGGCCACGGCGAGGTCGGCTATGAAGGTGTCCATAGTCTCTCCGGAGCGGTGGGAGACCATGGTGGAAAAGCCGTGCCTGAAGGCGATGCGCATGGCGTCCAGCGTTTCAGACACCGTCCCTATCTGGTTGGGCTTTACAAGCAGGGCGTTGCAGGCCTTGAGGCTGATGGCCTTTGAAATCCTGGAAGAGTTGGTGGTGAGAAGGTCGTCTCCTACAATCTGAATTTCGGATCCCAACTTTTCTTCCATTTCGCTCCATCCGTCCCAGTCGTCCTGGGCGAAGGGATCTTCAATGGAGACCACGGGATAGGCTTCGACCAGCCTCTGCCAGTAGTCCATCATCCATTCGCGGCTGCGGGCGCAACCCTCGAACATGTAGGAGCCGGTGTCTTCCTCGTAAAACTCGCTGCTTGCGGCGTCAATTCCGATCCCTATTTCTTTTCCGGGCTCGAATCCCGCAGACCTTACGGCCTTGAGGAGAAGGTCTATGGCGTGGGCGTTGCTTTCCAGGTCGGGCGCAAACCCCCCTTCGTCGCCTACGGAAGAAGAGAGGCCCTCTTCTTTGAGGATGGACTTCAGGCTGGCGTAGGTTTCGCATCCCGCTTCCAGCGCTTCGTGGAAGGAGTCGAAGCCGTAGGGGATGATCATAAACTCCTGGATGTCGATGTTGTTGTCGGCGTGGACGCCACCGTTTAGGATATTCATGCAGGGAACGGGGAGGATGTATCCGTTTACTCCGCCCAGATACCTGAATAGGGCGAGATCCGCGCTCTGCGCAGCGGCCCTGAGGTTTGCCATAGACACACCCAGTATCGCGTTCGCCCCGAGCTTGGACTTGTTTTTGGTGCCGTCCAAATCTATCATGCGCTCGTCTATGCCGCGCTGATCTATGGAATCAAGGCCTATAAGGGCGGGGGCTATCGCCTCCCTGACGGCCTTTATGGCCCCGGCCACCCCTTTTCCGTTGAAGTGCTTGGCGTCCCCGTCCCTTTTCTCCACGGCTTCATATATTCCCGTAGAAGCTCCCGAAGGAACGCAGGCTATGCCTTCCGCCCCGTCGTCGGTCTCCAGGCTCACTTCCAAAGTGGGGTTCCCCCTGGAATCTAAAATTTGTCTGGCATTTATTCTTTCAATCGCTGCCACGATTCCCCCTTCAGGTTGTGAAAAGTTGGCCAAGGGCTTTGAAGGCGGAGTCTACGGCGCCGCCCTTTTCTTGCTCTTTGTCTAAAGGAATTTTAAAACCCATCTCAGATTTGAGGTAGAAAGAGCCGGGAAAGAGGCGCTTTAGGCGCATCTGCATAAAGTCGGGAAGGGGGGAGGAGAGGGAAAAGAAGAGGTCTTGGCCCCTCTGGGAGATGCTTTTCACTCCGTCTTTTTCGGCCTCCCACTCCAGGCGCCGCTGTAAAAACAGGGGGAGGAGGGGGGAAGGGAGATTTCCGTAGCGGTCCCGCATCTGCCTTTCGGCTTCCTCCAGCTCCTTTTCATCCTCCGCTTTGAAGATGGAAGAGTAGGCTTCCATCCTAAGCTTTTGGGAGGGGATGAAGGAATCGGGTATGTAAGCCCGGCCCGGCAGGCTTATAAGGGGCCTTTCCTCTTCTTTCTTCGCCTTCCCCTTTTCCTTTTCTATCCCCTCCTTCATAAGCCTTACAAAGTAGTCGAAACCCACTCCCTTTATAAACCCGCTCTGCTCTTCGCCCACGAGGTTTCCAATTCCTCTCAGCTCCAGGTCTTTCAGCGCTATCTTGTAGCCCGACCCCAGGGAGGCGTTTTCCTCTATGGTTTCCAGCCTGGCCTGGGCGTCGGAAGTGATGTCTTTGGGGTGAAGGAAATAGGCGTAAGCCCTTTGGGCCGATCTTCCCACCCTTCCCCGAAGCTGGTGAAGCTGGGCCAGGCCGAAGTAGTCCGATCTTTCCACTATCAACGTGTTGGCCCTTGGAATATCCAGGCCCAGCTCGATTATCGAAGTCGATACGAGTACGTCCGTCCTTCCCTTCCAAAAGTCGTTTACGACCTTGTCCAGCTTGGCCGCGGGCATTTTTCCGTCAGCCACGCCCACCCTGCAGCCCGGCACCGCTTCCCGTATGCGCGAAGCGGCGGTGTCCAGATCTTCGATTCTCCCACACACGTAAAATACCTGGCCTGACCTTAAAATCTCCCGCGAAACCGCAGCGGCCACCAGTTCCATGCTCCATTCCCCCACATAGGTTAAAACATCCATCCTTTCCTCCGGAGGAGTCATGAGGGTGGAAACTTCCCTCACCCCCACCAAACTCATCTCAAGGGTCCTGGGGATGGGCGTGGCGGAGAGGGAGAGGACGTCGATTTCCGGCTTCAGCTTTTTCAAAAACTCCTTGTCTTTTACTCCGAACCTCTGTTCTTCGTCCACTATTACAAGCCCGAGGTCTTTAAAAGAAACGGAAGGGGAAAGGATTTTTTGAGTGCCTATAAGGACGGAGACGCTTCCGTCTGCCGCGCCTTCAGCGATGGATCGGGCTTCTTTGGCGCTCCTGAAGCGCGAAAGCGCCTCCACCCTTATTCCGAAAGGCTCGAAGCGGGAGCGGAAAGTCTCAAGATGCTGCTCTGAAAGAAGGGTGGTGGGGGCGAGCAGGGCCACCTGCTTTCCTCCTTTTACGGCTTTAAAAGCGGCCCTAATGGCGATCTCCGTCTTTCCGAAACCTACGTCTCCCGTGATGAGCCTGTCCATGGGGGAAATTGACTCCATATCCCTCTTCACTTCCTCTATCGCCCTCAACTGGTCAGGAGTCTCCCTATAGGGAAAGGCGTCCTCCATGGCCTTTTGCTCGGGGGAGTCTGCGGGAAAGGCGTGGCCCTCCATGCGCCTGCGGCTGGTATAAAGCTTTACCAGCTCCGCCGAAACCTCGGCCGCGTGCTTTTTCGCTTTGGATCGGGTCGAATTCCAGTTTGGAGATCCCAGGCGGTCCAACTTGGGAGAGTCGGATCCCATGTAGCGGCTTATTTGGGAAAGCTGGGAGGCGGGAAGGTAGAGGCGGTCCGGATCTTTTCCGGAGGAAGAGGCGTATTCAAGGACTACGAATTCCTTTTCCCCGTCCCGGGTCTCTCTTTTTTCAAGGCCGAAAAACCTGCCTATGCCGTATTGGATATGCACTACGAGGTCCCCCGGGTTCAAATCCGGGATGTCTATGGCTTTTTCCCTAAATGAGAGCTTTTCGGAAGGGGAGTAGCTTGACTGGCCGAAAAGATCGTTTTCCGTAAACAGGGCGAATTTCGCTTCCTCGTCTTTAAAGCCCGACTCCATGTCGGAGCGGACGGAGATGAGGGGTAGGCAAGGAAAGGCGGAACGGATCTTTTCAGCATTTCCTCCGGGGGAAGACACGACTACTTCAAAGCCCGGCAGATCCATGGCCTCTTTCATCTTCTCTTTTTCCCCCCGGCAGAGAGGGGCTTTAAAAACCCCGGAGGAATCTTCGTTTTCCGCAAATACAGCGTCCCGGGCCGCCAGTTCCTTCTTGAGTTCTTCCATGCTCATAAAGCTCGAGGCGGAGAACCGGGGAGAAATTTCCCCCGCCTCTTTCTGGGAGGACAAAAACTTTTGGGAAGCCTCCTTTAGCAGCAGGGCGGTTTTCTCTATGGCGGAAAAATCGGAAAAGAGGAAAAGCGAATCCGAAAGGAGGGAAGGGAGGCGCAAAGGAAAAAGGAGGAGGGGGGAAAGGGCTTCCATTCCGTTTACGCTTTTCCCCTCCGAAATATTTTTCAAAATGCGGCTGAAAGAGGGAAGGCGCGAAAGATCTTTCGCCCTCCCTTTCACTTCCTCAGTAATCAAAAAACCGTGCGAGGGGCCCAAATAACATTCTTCTTCAGAGCCGAAGGTAAGTTGGGAAAGGACGGAGAACTTCCTTATCTTCCCTATCTTTTCCCCCTCCCAAAGGATCCGGACAGGAAAGTCCATGTTGGGGGCGAAAACGTCCAGTATGCCTTTTCTTTTGGCCATCTCCCCCCTAAGAGAGACCGCTTCCGCTTCCCTGTAGCCGAGGGAAGAAAGGCGGGAGATCAAATCCCCCTGGCTTATTTTTTCCGAGGCCCTTATGAAAAGCGGGGGCTCTTTGAAAAGGGGGGTGAGGGGCTGAAGAAGGGATCGGATGGAGCAGACCAGGACCTTCACCTCCCCCCAGCCTTCCCTTTCTTCGGGGCGGTAAAGGCGCCTAAGCGCCTTGTACCTTTCCGAGACGGTCCGGGGCCTGGGGGAAAGCTGCTCGAAGGGAAGGGTTTCGGGGGTGGGCAAGAGGACTACCTGTTCCGAATCCCCTTCCCACCAGCTGAGGCACCCTTTCCACGCCTTCTCGGCTTCGCCGGGGGAAGGCAAAACCAAAACGCAAGGCCTGTCTGCCATGCAGCTGGCCGCAATAAGGGCGGAAGAGGGGAAGGGGCCGCTCTTGTGTCCACGGCAGTTGACGAGGTCAAGAAAAGCGGGACTCTTTTTCAGATCTTCCCTGTAGGCTGCCAGACTAGCGGGCATTGAATTTTTCCTGCGTTTTGAGGAGGCCTTCGCTTATTATGGAGTTCACGGCTTCGATGGCCCTCTTTTCTCCTTCTTCCATCTTTTCCCTTTCTTCCGGCCCGAACTTTCCCAGCACCCACGAAATGTATCCTCCGGAACGCAGGGGGCGCCCTATGCCGATGCGCACTCTGTAGTAAGAAGGGGTGCCGATTCTGGAATCTATGGACTTTATTCCGTTGTGTCCGGCCGAAGACCCACCCATTTTCACTTTCACCCTCCCCACTTCAAGATCCATGTCGTCGTGCACGACTATGAGGCGGCAGGGATCTATGTCGTAGTAGGAAAGCATGGATTCTACGCTTGCCCCGGAGCTGTTCATGTAGGTGAGGGGCTTGTCCAAAAAAATCTTCACCCCTCCCTCCCTGCAAATCCTGGCTACTGAAGAAAGCCTGGAATCCCTGAATTCCTCCCCTTCCTGCTTCGCCATGAGGTCCAAAGCCATGAATCCCGCGTTATGCCTGGTCATGTGGTAGCGGGGCTCAGGATTTCCCAGCCCCGCTACCAGCCAAATCTTGTTTTCGCTCATACGTTGAACCGAAATTCGACTACATCCCCTTCCTGCATCACGTAGTCCTTTCCTTCAAGGCGGATTTTGCCTTCCTTTTTCGCCTCTTCGTATCCTCCCGCCTGCAAAAGGTCGTCGCAGGAAACCACGCTGGCTTTAATAAACCCTTTCTCAAAGTCGGAGTGTATTACGCCTGCGGCCTGGGGAGCGCGGCTGCCCTTCTTTATGGTCCATGCCCTCACTTCCTTGGGGCCTGCGGTAAGGAAGGTTTGGAGGCCCAAAAGGGAGAAGCCGGCGGAGGCCAATTTGCTCAGGCCGGACTCCTCCAAAAATTCGTCCGCTTCCTCTTCCGGAAGTTCCGACACCTCCCTTTCAAGCTCGGCATTTAAGAAAATGGCGGGGGCGGGGGAAACAAAGTCAGATAACTCCTTTTTAAGGGCTTCGTCGGCCAGGGATGCGTCATCGGCATTAAAGACGTAGATAAAGGGCTTTAAGGTGAGAAGGTTTATGCCCTTTAAAAGCTCGTAGTCCGCATCCTTTGATGTGTTGGAAAGAATTTTCCCTTCTTTAAGGGCCTCATAGACTTTTTCCGCTTCTTCCAGCTTCTTTTTGTCTTCTTTTCCTCCCCTTACGTCCTTTTCCATTTTGGGGAGCATTTTTTCCAGGACCTGCATGTCCGAAAGTATGAGCTCTGTGTTTATGGTCTCTATGTCGCTTTTGGGATCCACCTTGTTTTCCACGTGCACTATGTCGTCGTCTTTAAACACCCTCACGACTTCGCATATCGCGTCGGCCTCGCGTATGTGGGAAAGAAACTGGTTTCCAAGCCCCTCCCCCTTGTAGGCACCTCTCACTATCCCCGCGATGTCTACAAACTTTACCGTGGCGGGAACCAAAGTCTGCGTCCCTACCACTTTGGCAAGCTTTCCGAGCCTATCGTCTCTTAAAGGCACTACCCCCACATTGGGATCTATCGTGGCGAAGGGATAGTTTGCCGCCAGGGCGTTATTTTTCGTCAACGCATTGAACAGCGTGCTCTTCCCAACATTTGGAAGGCCTACTATTCCTATAGTTAAACTCATATACTAAAGTCTAATATTTCGTTAATTTCACCTGAAAGGGGCGAAGGAAATGAAATCCAAGGTCGTAGTAATTACGGGCGCTTCCAGCGGCATAGGGGAAGCCTGCGCGAAACTGCTGGCGGAAAAAGGGCACAAAATAGTGATGTGCGCCAGGAGGAAAGAAAGGCTGAAAGACATAGCCTCCTACATAAGGGAAAAAGGCGGAGAGGCAATATACCTCAAAGCCGACGTCACCGACATAATGCAGATGGAGGAAGTCGCCCAGGCGGCCCTTACGGAATTCGGCAGGATTGACGTATGGGTGAATAATGCGGGCCTCATGCCGGTTTCTGAAATCATCAAAGACAAGGTGGACGACTGGGACAGGATGGTGGACGTAAATATCAAAGGCGTCCTGTACGGCACCCATGCCTGCCTGAAAATCATGAGGGAGCAAAGAGAGGGCCACATCATAAATATGGGATCCGTTGCGGGCCATGTTTCAAATCCGGGATCTGCAGTGTATTCAGCCACGAAGTTTGCGGTCAGGGCTCTAAGCGACGCGCTTAGAAAGGAAGAAGCACAGGCTAAAAGCGGAGTGAGAATCACGCTTATAGCCCCCGGTGCCGTGGACACAGAACTTTTGGGCACCATAACTGATCCGGACGCACTGCAAAGCACCGGGGCCTTCTACGCCTCCACCGCCATCCCGGCTCAAGACGTTGCAAAATGCGTAGACTTCGCCATAGACATGCCCTCCGAGGCATGCGTGGACGAAGTGATTTTAAGGCCTACGCTTCAAGTGCATTAAACTCCCTTTGCTTTGCGCAGAGATCCGGTCTTGCCGGGCATGCTCCGGCGGTTTTCAAGTTTAGGAATCCGAGTTGTCTCCGTTATCCTGCAGCGCTTCAATCCCATTGATGGAATCCGCGAGCTCTGGAAGCGTTTGAAGACGAGCGAAATCCTGTAAGCTTGCAGCCCTGTTCGCTGAGGCTAATAAAAGGTTTAAGGACCAAAGCAGGAAAATCTTAGAACTTTTCCCGGGCTTATAAGGCAACCTTTAAAAAACCGGCGCAAGCCGGACTTTTGGAACGAAAAGGCGGGATTGAGGAACGTGAAGGAACCGAATATTTTCTCCCGCTTAAATCCTCCGGATATTCAGCTGTTTCCAATAAGGCGGGATCGCAATCCCTCTAGTTTACGGATATTTTTATAGCCTGAAAGAATATGCGGTAAAAAGACCCGGGAGGATGCTTTGTACGGAAAAAATGCAAAATCCGCTCAGGCTTTTCTTTTCCGGGCACGTAAAAGAGATCGGATGCCTTTTTCAAAAATCCCGAATACTTCACTAATCCGAAAGAAAAAGCGCCTTGACTTTGAAAGCGGGGAAGATAGGTTGTCTCCGTAGGATAATCAGTCGATTCCGAGGGGAAAGCATGTCAGGAATTTTGGTCATGAAGCTGCGCTACAAAAAGTGGTGCAAAGAGTACGGCATTCCTGAAGAAAGGGTCAATCTGAAATTCTGGCTTAGAGGCCGGTACTGGAAGACTAAGAAGGAAGTCGAAGCCTTGAAGAAGGCCCAAAAAGAACCCGTGCCTCCGGCTCCGAAGATGTAATCGGCTTTGCCGTAAGGGGCAAAATCCCTAACCGGGGATAGAAAACAGGCGCATCCCTTCCTCAGTTCATTTGCCCTTTGAGCAGCGCTTTTCAAGGTTTTTAAAACCTGCTATCAGGGCATCTTTTATCTGTTCCGCACGATTTTGTCACAGGCGCTTTGAGCTTTATCCAGTTCCCTTCCCGCATACCCGGCCGCGCGGTCGGATTCAGCTTTTTCATCCAGGGCTTTCTTTGCAGCGTCTTTGGCTTTTTGATACTCGCCCCGGGACTTTTCGCTCTTCTGACGGTCTCCCGTATTCCGAGCCTGCAGCCGTGCATATTCGGCTTCAAATTGCAGGTTATCGGTAGGGTCAATGGATTCATGGGCAAGATTGGCCCTGTCTTTTACGGCATCATACGCTTCCTGGGCTGCATCCAACCCTTTGGCAGTTTCGCTTTGACCCTGCGATCTTCCTCGCAGGGCACGTTTATTCTCCCTCTTCTTCCGTCATTCTCTGATAGGCCTCCAAAAGCGCCTTCTGCCTCTCTTCCTCACTTCTTAGGGGCTTGTCCGAGAACAGGGCGTCCATCGCTTTGTCGAGGGACTGATGGGCTTTTCTGAGGTCCTGGGGCATGTTGTTTGGAGCGTAGAGGTCGGCTAAAGAAGAAGAAGGGTAATTAGATCTCGCTTCAAGGACTTTTCTCCCGCCTTCGATTATTAGATCCTTCCGTTCTTCTTCAAGTTTGCCCAGAGGGAAGGTATACCAGGTAGTATCCGCCCCGGCTCGCTTCCGCATTTCAAGCCTTCCCCCTACGAGGTTCTGCCATGACATGAACATCAGGCTTTCCACTATTCCGAAGGCAAACTCAGGGGTATCAGTGCAAGTGCATAACCCGCTATCTGCAATTACTTCCTTCTTTAGAAAACTAGCGGGAAAATAGAGCATTTTTTCGGTAAAAGTTCTGGGAATTGCCAAATAATCTTTAGACGGCTGCCTATCTTCTCCAAACTCCCATATGGGCTTGGCCTCATACTTTTTACCTTTTCTGGCTCTTTCGACTATCAATGCCCTCTTCTGCCAGAACTTGCTGTTATGGCGTTCGCGGGGCGTAGAACCAGCTAACCACAAACACCAGTGGCATGTCCCATGTATAAGATCGTGGCCTCCCATAAGGGGTCGAACATATTTGGCAATCCATGGATCTGACTCGGCTTCTGCTTTTGCAGTTAAGTCCTTCAAGCCAAAACCTTCTCCCCTACCTGTTGCGGCTATACTTCCGGTAAATATCTTCGGCATATTTGAATTTTTATTTTTGTTTCCACCAATTTTGATAAATACCGTAGGCAAATCAGTCAGATATTGGGAAATGTTTTCAACGGGCTCAAGGCTTTTGGATGACTTGTTCCACAGTAAAGGCCTCATATTCATTTTCTGCGTAATTCCGATTATCACAACTGCTACAGCGGCATCTGGGCGATCCCACATAAACGGGGTATAAGCAAATGAAATCTTCCATCCCATGCTGAATATCGGTTTGAAAAGCGGAGTGACTTGGACGCCCTGAACGATTGAGCTTGTAGTGACGAATGCGAATTTAGCCCCTGAGCCGTCCAGAAATTTTGCAGCCTTAAAAGTCCATGCCGTACAGTAGTCGAATTCTCCGTAATAATTCTTTCCAAATATAGATTTCAGGTCATCTACCTGAGAGGGAGTTTGATCGTCATATCCCAAATACGGCGGGTTTCCGAATACAAATAGCTCCGGAGAAGGGGTCACAAGCTCCCCCCAGTCCTTCTCCAAGGCGTTAGCGCACACTATCCCCTCGACTTCGTCTTTGAGGGGAAGGAAATGCGGAACAGGCGAATTTCTGAACCGCGAATAACTTCTCTTCAAAGCCTGTTCGCGCGCAATATAAAGCGAAGTCCTCGCTATCATAGCTGCATATTCGTTTAATTCGATCCCATGAAACTGGGAGAGGGAGACTTTGATATCCGTGTCGAGATTGTAAGTGGAGTTTTCAAGGCCTATTGCCTCGTCTTCCAAGCTCCTGAGCTCGAGGAAGGATTCGATTAGAAATGCGCCGCTTCCGCAGGCCGGATCGAAAAACTGCAGGCGCCCCAGCTTTTCGTGGAAGGCCTTCAGCCTCTCCTGTTTTTCTTCATAGGTCTCTATCCCCTCAATTTCGCCTAATTCCGCCCTTAATTGACTCATAAAGAGAGGCTCTATAACTTTTCGTATATTTTTCCTTGAGGTGTTGTATATCCCGTGCTCGTGCCTGTATTCGCCTTTGAATGCCTGATCCATGATCGTCCCGAAGACGGAGATGTCTATGCGGTCCCAGTCCTTGAAATTGCTGACGAGGCTTTTTAGGCTTTTATATACGGAGTCAGGAAAGGTCGGGAACCAGTTGATTTCCTCCCCATTAAGGTCTTTGAAACTGAAAAGCTCTCCGTCCACATAAGGAAAGGCGCGCATATAACGCGGAATTGCGGATTTTGCGCGAGCTCCGGAGCCCTCGATGTTCAGGCACTTGAAAAGGGTTATGAGATCCGAGGAAAGGTGCACTTCGTCGGTATCCTTAAGGAAGGATTCAAATTCGCGATTTTTGAAGATCGCCCCCAATTTGTCAGAAGTGCTGTTTGCAAATAGGAGGAAGACTATCCGCATTATGATGAGAGGGATTTCCTCTTCGTATTTTTTCTTCTCTTCTTCGTCCAGGTCTTCGTCGTCTTCAATGCCTTTAAGCAGGCTTTGATATAGGTCGCTTATATCGTCTGCGGCCTCTTCCGTATGCTCGGCATCCAGAATCGACCATTCCTCTTCAGGCTTTTGCCCTACCTTGAACAGCTTTTCAAAGAGTTCGAGCTTTTGGGGGATTTCTTCCAGCGCGCATTCCCTATAGGCTTCCCCCTTGACGCCTTCTGGAGTGTCAAGATCGTAGAACCGGAATTTGTCGAAATTGGAAATGACGATAGTCGAAACTTTTTCCTTTGCAGGAAGGTTGTCATTATACCTTTTTGCCTGTTCGAAGGGGGTAACGACCTCCCGGCGCATTTCAGGCCTGTCCAAATCCGTACCGGGCGCTTTCTGCTCGACTATAAATCCGTATTTTTGGGAATACACGTCGACGCGCCCGCCGTCTGCCACCTTTTTTTCAAACTGCAAATCCTTGTGGGAGCCGGTCATAAGGTCTGAAAGATCTATCCACAGGACCTGGTAAAGCGGCAGCTCTCTCCGATCGCTCTTATCTTTGATTTCCCAGTCTCTTGCAAAATCCTCTGCTTTTTCCTGCAAAGACTTTTCAGCCGAAAACAAGTCGTTCATAAGTCCTCCCTGCGTGAAAGGGAAAATAACTAAGCAATTTAAAAATCCGTAGCAGACAATTAAGAATCTAAACATCTACATGACAAAATCTTATTTGGAATACACTACGAAAAAATGCATTAAACAACTTAATCCTAATTTCTATCAGGGTATTTCAGCACTTGTCCTGCAAAACGAAAACGATTCAATCCGAATTTCTTAATCAAAGCCCCTTTGAACCGCACGCCAAAGCGCAAAAGAGGGGTCTAAATACAGGTAGTTTAAAGTCTTAGTTAAGAAGAATCATTTTTAGCTTTCCTCAGGTTTTCCATACCCAGCAGGGTATTAATATTTCCTCCTCAAATGCTGTCGCATGTAACAGTTTTGGATAAGTATCTTTGCATTTTAGATTATTTACGAATATCCAAACTATATGAAAGCTATGCATCGCACTTCGCTTCATTTTAATGCGACTTCAAATAAAACCTGTTCGGGGGAAAAATTAGAAAGAATATTTTAATTCTGAAATGCTTTCCAAACGCATCCGGCGCGACTGGCATGTTCGGCGCAAGGTTTATAAATCCCTGTAAACGACCTCTTCATTTCCTAATTCGATGTGTTTTGCAGGTTTTGAATCACTTCTATAAGGGCGTTTTTGATGGTTTCTATATGCACGGCGTTCACTATGGAAATGATTAAGGCTATCAGCGCGACAATTCCTATTATGATCAGCCAAACCTCCATTGAAGACAGCTTCCTGTGCAGCCTGGGCCCTACGGGTCCCCCCGGCATAGGCCCGCCGGGCATGGGCGATGCCGGGCTGGGAGAGAAAGTAGGCTGCTGGGGTTGAGGGCCCATGGCGGGGGGCTGCTGCGAGGAAAGGGGGGCGGAAGAGGGAGCGCCCTCTTCAGGGCTTGCCGGAGAAGCGGGTTGGGGAGGAGCCTGTACGCCGTCTTCCATCCTTTTTACAGGAAATCCGCAGTAAGGGCAGAAACTGCTCCCGTCCTCAATCTGGGAGTGACAATTAGGGCATATCATTCTTTCACCTTTTCCTCCTGCCGGCTTTACGGCGCGCTCTTCGCCCTTAAGGGCCTTGTCTTACAGGTATAAGTTTAGTTTGGGAGAATGGACGGCTATAGACAGGCTCCCCTTTGCGTGAAACTTAAAAACGCCCTTCGCTCCGGCGCCCAGGGCGAATCGGCGCAAGAGACCACGGCCCGTCCTCAAAATCGGCGCAGATTCGCCTCTGCCGGGGGTTTACCCTTTGCGCAAGCGCTTCCTTTTAAATTTTTCTCCCATTCTGCTTTGGCCTTTTTCGGATGGATGAAAAACCAATCCGTTCCTCCTTTCCTTTTGTAGCCTGATGATTCAAGGTCGGTTTGAAAGTCCTTTACAATTTGCTCGCTTATACCGAACTCTCCTGCGCCCCACGCTTCCTGCTGCCCGTTTTCGTCCGGGACAAAATCAGAGGGCCAGTCTTCGTAGCTGATTTTCGTCCAATCGGGATCCTGTTCGAATCCGAGGGGGGCTTTTTCAGAGGCGTGGGGCGAATCCGTTCGTTCCATTATTCCTGCCTTCCTGGGTTTGTTTCTTTTTGACTTGAGATTATAGACCTTTTAAGAGAGCCTCCAAGGCAAACTTCTTTTTAAAACCCTTTTGAAGAAGGAAAGAAGGTTGCAAAGCCCCGAGGACACGGCTGCTGAGATCTTTATTAAAAGAAGCGCATACGCGCGCATATCCGATTATTCAAGCATTCCTAAGAAGCTGCGGACTTTATTTTCATGGAATCCGCACCCCTGCAAAAGCGGAAAGGATCTCTCTCCGCAAAAGCGATGCCGCTCTTCGCCATAACCCCCTGAAGGCAAAGAGCGGGGTGTTTTATTAATCCGATTTTTCTGCGCTTTATTCGCTTTCTACTGGGCGCTTGAAGAGGAGGCGGAGGAGGGTTCTACGTCGTTGAAGTTTACGACCCAGCCCCCGTTTCCGTTCAAAGGTGCGGTGTAGGTGGCAAAAATGGAGGATCCATCCTGCAGCTTCCACTCGAGCGTGGAAGTTGCAGAAGAGGTGATTTGCGAGCTTACATCCTCGTTTATGAAATTTCTAATCTTGGCCTGCACAGGAAGGGGCATATAAAGATCCTTGGCTACGCAGGTCATGATGGGGCCCCAGCCGTCTGTACCCGTTACGCTAAATTCATAGGAATTGGTGGCGTTCGTTTCATTCAGACTGTTGGAGCTGTTTACATTGGAGCAGTTTTGGGCATCGGAAAGGTAGGTCTGGGCGTCCGAGGGGGAAGAGGAAGAGGACGAAGAGCCTTGCGAAGAAGAGGAGGAGTCTGAAGAACTTTGATCGGCCTGAGAAGCGGCTTGGGCCATCTGAGCATTGCTTACAGTGGTTACAATCCCTAAAACCAGAGCGATGATGCATATTATTATAATTACGACCATGCCCGCTATATAGGTTCCCGCTATGCTCCCCTTAGGCTTTGCGGCATCTTCCCCCGCGTTTCCCGCTTTCCCGCCGGATGAGGAGGTAAGGGGAGAGAGTGCTAGGGAAGATCCCGCTTCAGTCCCGTTCCGGTCGGTTTTTTCATTGTCGCCATTTCGGTCCTTTTCATCTTCGGGGGCTGCTTTACTCTCCTTTTCTTTCTTTTCGGCTTTCAGATCGCATCCGCACTTCGGGCAAAAGTTGCTTCCCTCGCCTATATCCGCATGGCACTTTGGACATTGCATTTTTATTTCGTCCTTCTTCAGGCTTCCAATTTACCTGTACTTGAGATCGCGGTATAAATCGTTTACCAAGAGGAGCGCTTCAAGATCCCGAATGTCTTTTGCAGCCTTTTCAGTTCTCAGCTGTGACTGAAGCTGGGCCCGTTGCATTGCTTCGGTCTTTCTTCTGTAGCTTTCTTCGTCCCAGCATTTTGTGGCCTGGACGAAATTTTCGGCCCTTCCCATTCGAATCATCTTAAGCATGTATTCGAGGGCGGCAGTGGAAGAGTATCCCTCCGGGAGGAGATCCAAAACGGGATCCACGTTTTGTTCCACAGGCTCCAGCTGCGCCTCTTCTTTCTTTATTTCGTCTATTGCTTCACGATTGTAGTAATCCTTTAAAGACAGTTTGTAAGCGCTCCTGCTCATAAGGATGATAAACACTACTGCAAGGGCGATAAAGAAGAGGCAGGCCATGCCAACGTAGTAGCCCGTGATGATTCCCAGCACTCCTGACGCTATCCCGCACCCCATGTAAATTCCCGCCACTGCTTTTTTATGCTCCGCCCATCCCTCTATCTTCAGCTTTTCATTCCGGATCTGTGCCTTTAGATTGTCTATATAGCGGCTGGCTTCCGAAAGCACGGTCAGGACCTGTATGGCTCCGTCCTTAGTGGCAAGCACGGCATTGAGCTTGTCGGCATCGGTTATACCCTCTTCTTTCACGGCTTTTATACTACCATGAGTCCTGTTTGAATTTGACACTCTAAAACTGCGCAAAAAATTGCATCCCCCCTTGAGAATCAAATTTATTTTTGAGGCTCCAAAAAGCGTAAGGGGTTTCAAAATGCCCTGTGGAAAAGCCTGTAACTTTTCCTGCGCCAAACAGGCATGCAAAAATTCAACCCCAAAGATCCTTCCGATTAAAGCTCGCTTAAGGCGAAAAGAGGAAAAACGAAGGAGGTGAAGGCAAAACAAGTTTTCGCCTTAATGCATTGAAGGCCTGCGCTCAAAAAATGAGATCCGCCACCCTTGTTCTCTGCCTATCCTTCTGCGCTTCCTGCGACGCTATTCCTTTGCAGGAGGGGGAGGCTCCTTAATTCCGCGCCTAACGATTTTCTACCCCAAAAGGAAAAAACGTCAAAGGCCTTAAACTAGGGTTTTAAAGAGGCCTTCTTCCATATCCGCTATATCGAAGAGATAAGGAATCTCAATATAGGCTTCCTGCAGGTTTTTCTTTGCTTTTCTCCACCCCCAACCATCTGTTATCCGCATAAACTTTATTCCCTTTATCTCTTCTGCCCGTTTTGCAATTCCAATATAGCTTCTTGCAATTTCGTTAAGTTTGGAACCTGAGGAAGAATAAAAATTTGTCTCTATCAGATAGGCAATTTTCTCTGTTTTAATAACAAAATCCCATCTCTTTGCAGAAATCTTAGATAACGGAGTCAAATCTAAATTAAAAAGTTTTTCAATTTCCAAACTGTATATTTCCTTAAAGTAAGTTTTATTTTTTATAAACCCGGACGACTTTATAAAATTTTCCACCAGGCTTTCCATCCGGTCGCCTCCCCTGTTTTTCCTGGCATTAGAATCCAATCCCACTTCAATTCCCGTTACATAGTCCCATAAATTGCCTCTGTATGTTGGGAAAGCAGATCAAATAATCCGGTATTCTTCATAAAGCATGCGTAATCCGTCTCACTATTCATATTGGAAAAGTCATATAGAACGCCTTTGCCATACTCCCGGCAGTATATTTCTTGGCTTCTTACAGCTAAAAGCAAAGGCACGGCTTCAAGGCACTTAGGATACTCGCGGATTAGATTTAGGAATTCCTGTTTGATATTTTTGGAACCGACCAGGCTGTTTAGCATACCGATTTCAATTTTGTATTTGTCGGCATTGTCGTAGACTTTTTTAAAATCCGTATAAAAGCCGTAGCGATTGATGGAAGATTTAAAACCCCTAAACCATTCATTAAAGGGTTCTTTTGGCATATGAATCATACGCCAATGATAAATAGGCTTTTTAATAGTCGTAATTGGTCACAATTACTTCCCTGCCCCGCCTTTTATTTCCTTCCCTGTTAATCATTCTCCTTACTTCAAAGCTTTCAATTCTGTACCCGTTATAGAGTTTATAGACATCCTCTACGTCGTTATTCGAAAGCATTACTTTTACGCCTTTGCCGTCAAGTTCTTTAAAAACCTTGGAGAGCCTTCTGTGATCTTCTGAGGAGAAGCCCCCTTTGGCATAGGAAGCGAAATTCGCCGTGGGACTTTCGGGAAGGTAAGGGCTGTCACAATAAACGAAGTCGCCCTGTCTTGCATTTTTCACCGCTTCTTCAAAATCCATGCAGGCTATATCCACCTTTTTCAGATACTTTCCCATGGCCCTTATGTTTTCTTCATCAATGGAGCTGCCTGCCGACCTGTTGTTATAAGGAACATTGAAAAGGCCTTTGCCGTTCACCCTGTAAAGCCCGTTGAAGCAGTGCTTGTTTAACCATATGAAAAGGGAAGCCGTAGCGCAGTCGAGAATGTTTTCGGTTATCCTCCGGTTGTACTCTTCCCGGTTTTTAAGGTAGAAGTCCAGGTTGCATCCTTCTTTATCCAAGGCGTTCACAGCTGATATCACTTTTTCGGGATCGCTTTGAATCTGCCTGTACAAATTGACAAGCTGGGGGTTGGCGTCATTTATAAAAGCCGAAAAGGGCCGTAAAAAGAAAAGCACGCTCCCTCCGCCTATAAAAGGCTCGAAATAATTTTTAAAATCTTTTGGCATCCTCCTTTCTATTTCTCCCAGTATTTGGCCTTTTCCTCCGGCCCACTTTACGCATGGGGTTATCCTTACTGTTTCAGCGCTTGCAGGAAAGTTTTCAGTCACGTATCAAATATAAAAGCTTATTGCCGTAATTCCGGCAATGAGTTTCCCTAAAATTAGGACTTTAAACCTAGGCTGGAATCATGAACTCATCCATATAGTTTTTTAATTCCTCATATACTCTATCTTTTTCTTCTGCAGTGTCTGGGTCGAAAATATTTTTTGCAGGAAAGATTGCATCAAATTCTTTTCCTGTGCGACTGAGCCCTCCCTCTTCGAGGGCCTTTTTCATAAGTTTTTTTGTTTTATCTTCTTTAAGATTATTCTCACCTATTATTTCATCCAGCCTTTTTTCCTGCTTTTGCTTGCAGTAGTCATAAAAGATGCGCCGTATATTTTCTGAATCGAAGGGCGCCTGCGCGCCCTGTTTCCAATGGCTTGCAAACTCAGTTATAAGATGGGCCTTATTCCTAAATTCAAGATTGCTCATTAAAAAGTTTTCAAGTTCCTCTTGAGGTATCTTTTCTTTTCCGATGAGGCTTAAAATGTAGTCGACATTGACTTCCCTTTGGCTTAGCAGCTCAATTTCAAATACTACGCCTTCTGGAGTTTTGCCATCCTGTGAAATTTTTTCAAACTCATCCCTTATTTCAAGGTATGTGCTCATATAAGACTGGCATTCGCCAACAGCAAGAGGATCGTCTTTCTTAAATTCTTCCTCTTCTGATAGCACATTTCTTTCTTTGAGAATCTCATTCCAGTCGCAAATGAACTGTTTTTTGGTGCTCTCTCCTATAGGAGTCTTCCCTGGAGCGTATTTTTTTCTAAAGTCTTCTAACCTTGCAAGGTAGCCTTCCTGCCATTTGCCATCCTTGTCTATGTAGCCCTGCATCTGCTCTTTGTAAGATCGGAGTATTACGATGTCCCTTACGGCATTGGAGTTATCCCCGTAGAGTTTAAAAGCTTCGTTCATTTTGTCTTCCATATCCCTGAAAGACACTATTACTCCATTGCATTTTTTCTCATTAAAAATCCTATTGGTTCTGGAAAAGGCCTGTATAAGGTTATAGGATTTCAAGTCCTTGTCCACCCAAAAAGTGTTTAGGCGTTTGGCATCAAAGCCAGTTAAAAACATATTGACCACTATGGTCATATCTAGCTGTTTTTCCCTCATTTTCTTCGAGACATCTCTGTAATACTCTTGAATGTCATCGCCGGCAGACTTGAGATCGCGGTTTTCTCCAAAAAGGCTGTTATAATCCTCCTTCACGACTCTGCGAAGAAATTCCCTATCATTCTCGCTAACTTCTCCATCTGATTCGTCCTCTTTATTGGGGGAAATGGAATAGATGAGGGCGATCTTCAGCCTCTCTTTAGGATCTATGCCTTCCTGCTGCCTCTTAAATTCCTCATAGTAACCCCTGGCCGAAGCAATACTGTCAGTAGCAAAAAGGGAATTAAAGGCCGGATAATGCGTTTTAGATCTGAAGTTTTTCAGTACGTATTCGACTACAGCTCCCCTTCTGGCAGGGGAGTTTAAATCCGCATTCTTTTTTGAAGAATCTCCACAAAAACTGTAGGAGAAAGGAAGAACATTTTTATCATTTATCGCATCCTTAATCGTGTAGCTGTGAAGACAATCTCCAAAAATTGCTTCGGTCGTGCCTTGAACTATATTCCCTTCCAGGTTAATTACCTCTTTGGAAGAATTAAAAATGGGCGTTCCAGTGAATCCGAATAAAATCGAGGATTTAAAATTGCTGGCAATTTGGGCATGCATTTTACCTGCTTGGCTTCTATGGCATTCATCGAAAATAAAGACGAAATTCTTATTCCTTATCTTGTCGAGATCTGATTTCCACTTGTCTCCTAAAAGCCTGGACAGTTTTTGAATTGTGGTGACGACCAATTTGTGATTTGCATCAGTGTCGAGAAGATGATTCTTTAAGGTTTTCGTATTTCCGTTATAGTCTACGCTGCCTTCCTTGTACTTGTTATATTCGGTTATTGTTTGATAATCGAGATCCTGCCTATCTACCACAAATACCACTTTGTACAAATCCCTCATCTGTCCTGCGAGAGTAGCAGCCTTAAAGGAAGTGAGGGTCTTTCCGGAGCCTGTAGTGTGCCAGATGTATCCGCCCGGCATTCCCTTTCCAAATCCCCCATTTTCAAGCGCTGAATTAATTTTTGAAAGAATCCTTTCGGTAGCCGTTATCTGATAAGGCCTCATGACCAGAAGTTCCCTGTCTTCATTGTCTCCGGAGGTAAAAACACAATAGCGAGTGAGGATGGAGAGGAGTGTGTGCTTGGCAAAAAATGTTTCCGTAAAGGATGCAAGATCATCTATATGCTCGTTACTTTGATCTGCCCAGCAGGAAGCGAATTTATAGGGTTTTATTCCTTCGCCCGTATTTTTAGACTCAAAGGCCTTATCCTTTATAGTGCTTGAGTAATATTTCGTATAAGTTTCATTGCTGATAACGAAAAGCTGAATGAAATTATAAAGTCCTCCAAAAGACTCCTTTTTATAGCGCCCTGTTTGGTTATAAGCTTCTTGGAGATTGACGCCGGCTTTTTTCAGTTCTATTTGAACGAGAGGAAGGCCATTTACGAGAATTGTGACGTCATATCTATTTTTCCCTCCTTTATCCCTAAACTGCTCGATTACCTGACAGGAATTTTTGGGGAGGTTGGGCTTGTCTATAAGTTTTATGTTGTGTAGCACGCCTGAATCGTCTCTAAAATCTATAGTGCTGTTCTCCTGAATGACCTTCGTGCCTTCATATAGGCTCTTGGGTGACAAGTGATCCTTATAAAAGTTTTCCCATTCAGAATCGGAAAATTCATATGAGTTGAGCTTCTCCAGTTGTTTTCTCGCATTGGATTTAAGGTCTTTTTCGTTTGAAATTTTTATGTACTTATAGCCCAAGCTACGCAGCTCGTCTATAAAGCTTTTTTCTAGTTCAAGCTCAGAATTGTCCTTGAAATAGCCATGCCTCCCTATTTGCGACTTATGGCATATGACAGTGGAATTATCTCCCTCGCTTATTATGTTTACAGTCCCCATTTGCCTTTTACTCCTTTTTTAAAGTCTCTTGTTGTAAGAGGACGTTAAAGATTGCATTCCTGTAATATTCACACTGTCTTTGACGGAGGCAGATTTCTGCAGGAAGGCCTTCTGCCAAAGATTCTGTAAAAGATGTCAATGAATCTAAAATACTTACAACTCTTTCCTGCACAGGAAGAGGAGGAAGGGGAATATCTAATTCATAAATTTCCTTTTTATGAAGATTAGGGATTCCAGCGCCCCTCTTAAGGGACTGAAGATAAGGTTGCTCCTCTTTAAGGAAGTAGAACAGATATTTATAATTCGCCCTACTAAGATCGCAATTTGTGATAACAAAACAATGTCCGCCAGCCCAAAATGGAGATGATGGATAATTTACAAAGCCCGCAGAAGCTCCTCCTTCACTTATAGTTATCTTATTTTTATCAAAGTTATAATCCTTCCAATATCCGGATTCGGTTTTGCCTCCATTAAATACAGGATAAGGATACTCATTACTCCGCATAGAAGACATAACTTCCCTGTTTAATTGGCGGCCTTTGGCTATATCACAAATTTCATTCAGTGTAACTTTTGCACATTTTGGATTGTGCAATAATTTACTTCTGTAGATCTCGTATTGCTTTTTGCGTTCCTCAAGCTCGGCCTCAAGCTCGGACATAGTATCAAGAAAATCTACAATTTCCTGTTGTACCTCTAAAGGCGGGAGTGGAAAATCTAAATTTTTTAGCAAATTCATTTGTACAGAAGCAAATCCGCTAATATTTACATGCTTTTTACACCATTCATCTACTCTGTAAAAGTAGTAGTAAATAAATTTAGGAAGGAAGCTATCTCTATATTGACTTTTTACCGTGAAAACTGTAAATCGCTGATTGCATAAAAAGTCGGAGGTGATCAGCGCATGTTCCCCTATAGTGGCTGTAGTAGATAAAATTATCGAATTCTTTTGGAATAGGCTGCCCTTAACAGCCTCTGGAGTTATATGGCGTAAGGAATCGGACAAAATTCTTCCGTTAGCGCGGATATCCTTAAGCGTAAACCATGGAAGCGTACCGCCAGCCCAATATTGACTATTTTTGGTACTTGGCGTGTAGCCGTTCTTGCAATCAAATATTTCTTCAAGCGACTTTATATTAAATTTTACGGATAAGGCGTCTGCAAACAAAAAACTCTTGATACTTCCCATTAAAGTTCTACTCCTCTTATCAAGGAGTTGATAGCTTTGCGAAGCTCCTCTTCTTTTTTGACGGTCTCCTCTATTTCTCGATTTAATTCATCTATATCGATTCCATTCTTCACATCGCCCTCTGCAATATAGAGCTGGGCTGAAAGATTGAAATCGTTCGCTTCCACCTCTGCAAAGTCGGCTAAATGCGACTTGCCTTTTACATCATTTCTTTTGCGTACTCTCTCCAAAATGTGATCGATATTTTCTGACTCCGACTTATTTTGATTTTTATAGTGCTTGAATTCCTCTTTTGCATTTATGAAAAGAATGGTGTCATCCTTCTTATTTTTCCTGAGCACAAGTATAGAAGTGGCGATCTGGGTTCCAAAAAAGAGATTGGAGGGAAGCTGGATAATGGTATCTATAAAGTTATTTTTGACCAGCCATTCCCTTATAGTCTTTTCTGCATTTCCTCTGTGCAGTACGCTCGGAAAGACTACGATGGCTGCACATCCTATATTTGAAAGGCAGTAAAGCGCATGTTCTATGAAGGCATAATCTGCAGCATTTT